>JACPTD010000075.1 GCA_016192955.1 Candidatus Woesearchaeota archaeon
ACAATTCTGTCAGGTCAGCATTAAGGTTGCGTATCATATCAGTATACATTTTTGTATACTGAACTATATTAGCTTTTCGGTTTTTGTTCCGTCAGCAAAATGGGTTAAGACTTTTCACTTCCAGAAAACCTCAAAGAGCCTAAAATTTAAATACTTTCATTATTTTAGTATAGTAAAATGATAAGTTCACTTCAAAATAATAACAAAGTATTTAATAAATACGAATTTTATACTTATATTAAAAAAGAGAGGTGATGGAGCAGTATGGCTGAAAAATCTAGTTCTGAGATTGAGAAAGTAGTATTAAAAGTACCTTATATAGTTAAAAGAGAAACTGATGGATTCGTAGTTGAATGTGTGGATTTAAATATTGTTACTCAAGGAGGCACATTAAAAGAAGCTAGGAAAAATATAAGAGAAGCTATAGAACTTCATTTTAAAAGTGCTTTTGAATTGGGCATGTTAGAAGACGAACTTGAAAAACTTGGGTTAATCAAAAAGAAAAGTAAGATGGAAGTAATTCCGCGGGATTTAGAAAGTACGCCAATTGAAATACCTTGTTAGTTTATAATACTGCTAAAAATGTCCCCTGTTTTAGTTGTTTGTGGAAAGGAACGGTAAGTAAATTCATCTCGCCTTCTTTTTTGAGTGTAACGTGACTGCCTTCTCTGCCATGAATTTTCTAGCCATAGTATTTGGTGAGCGCCTTAACAACTCCTAACCCTGATGGTATTTTCATTCCAACCTCTTCAAGTGATATGGTAATCTCAGAAATCAACTCCACATGGGAGCGATTTGAGACTGCTTTCGATACAGCTTTAAATGCTACACCGCACCCCCCACTTTTGTAGATAATATCTATTAAAGGTAGTATTTAAATTATTTCTTTTTTTTTGGATTTTGAGACGATATTTCTTGAAAAATTAAAATTTTACCTGCTTACTGCAAAAGCTGCAATTTTGCCTTTAAGGAAAGAAGCAGGGTAAGCAAGCCTAGCAAATGCCCAAGATGCAGGTCAGAATGGATTGAAGCGCAGGTTTTTGGGTTGAGTATAGTTCTCAGTCAGTTTAATTTTATTCATAATTTTCCATATATCCCTGTTTGATGTTTAAAGATGTCCCAGACTTCATACTACCTTAAAAATCAAAACAATTATAAAAAATCAAATTAAATGAACCTTATGCTCAAAGCAGTCATCTTCGATTTGGACAACACGTTAATAGACTTCATGACAATGAAGAGGCTCAGCTGCGATGCCGCCATTTCTGCAATGATTGGCGCCGGATTGAACGCAAACAAGGAGAAAGAAATGAAAGAGCTTTTTTCCCTTTATGACAAGTACGGATTAGAAGAAAAAACAATATTCCCCTCAAAAGTGTTGCAAAGAAGATTGATTACGAGATATTGGCAAGCGGCATTGTCGCATACAGGAGAGTAAGAGCTGGATTTCTTGAGCCTTACCCTCATGTTTCAGAGGTTTTGTTTGAGCTGAAGAGAAGGGGCATTAAGCTTGCCATTGTTTCAGACGCTCCAAGATTAAAGGCGTGGATAAGGCTTGTGGCAATGAAAATCAACCATTTGTTTGATGTTGTTGTTGCATTTGAAGACACCAAAGAGCTAAAGCCAAGCATAATGCCTTTCAAAGCAGCTTTCAGAAAGCTTAATGTGAAATCGCATGAATGCCTTATGGTGGGCGACAGGCCTGAAAGAGACATTAAAGGGGCTAAAAAGCTGGGCATGCTCACTTGCTTTGCAAAGTACGGCAATCCAAAGGCAAAGTCTTCAGGAGCAGATTACGAGATAAATGACATAAAGGAATTGTTGGAGATTGTAGAGTGATTCTAAACCTCAAAGTAACAAATCACTCATAAAAAACCAAATATTTATATATAACTTGGTTACTAATATGATTCATAGGCTAAAAATCCTAGATTTATTAAAATTTTGAGGTGTATAAAATGGCAAGGGGAAGATGCATGAAGTGCAGGAAAGAAGTTGAAATAAAGGATGGCAAGGAAGTCACAATGAAGAATGGCATGAGGGCTATGAAAGGGGTTTGCGGCGCTTGCGGCACAAAAGTTTTTAGAATCCTTGGAAAGGCTAAATAAGCCTTTTTTCTTTTTATATTGTATATACATTTTAAGAGTTCTATAAAAAGCATATAGGCAATCTATAAATATATAATTAGAACCCAAAGCAAAGGGGGTGCGTAGCTGTAAAACCCATTTACAGTTAAAAGTATTCAGCCACAAAATTGCTATAGCTGATTGATGTCAATGCAGAATGCAGGGGAGCGCAAGTCAACCTGTATGAACTTTGGCTAAACGTCGCCTGTTGGCAAGATTTGAGCCTTTGCTTGCGTAAAGGGCCTAAACAAAAATGAGGTTGGATTACTATAACTGACAGCATAAAAACTGGTTGAGAAAAAACAGCGAAGCCCCTACCTATTTTTTAAAGGGTTTTTCTAGAAGATTTTAATGCTGTCAGTAAAGAATATTTAACCGCAAATCAGGCACTTTTTTGAAATCCTTAACATTTTTTGTTATTAGCTCTGCATTGTTCAACAACGCTGTCGCTGCCACCAATGCATCAGGAATAGCCAAGCCATGCTTTCTGCATAAATCGCCTGCCAAGGCTGAAACTGGATTATCAATCACTTTCTTGTCCCATTGGCGCAGAAAGCGCGACAGCTTTGCTCTTTTGCTGCTGTCTTCATTTGCTTTGCCTGCCAGAAGCTCTGCTCCGGTGATGGCAGAAAAAATCACATTTTCTTTGCCGGCAATCGACTCAAAAAATCTGACGCCAGCCGCATAATTTCTAAGGCGGTCCACAAATATATTTGTGTCAATCAGCATCATTTTAATCTTTTAGCCCAGCCTTTCCTTAATGTTCCCCCATAACCCTGCAGCTTCATGCGCGATATTCCTGTCCATTTTGACCAAATCAATTTTGTTGCCCTCAATCATAAACAATACTTTTTTATTTAAATTTTTTGCTTTTTCATATTGGGCAAAACTTTGTAAGCAAAAACAGCAACGGTGATTATCATTATCCAGAATAAAATTTCATTGATTATTTTCAAAACAAACAACGCAATATTCACAATTAAAAACAGAATAATCGACAAAACTAAAGCGCGCAAATGCTTATTCTTCATTTAAAGCCTTTAGAAATCTTTTCTTCATTCGCATGAAAATGATGCCATTGCGGTTTTCAATCTGCTTGTGGGTGTATATATTGCCTTCTAACGTAACATAATCCGTCTTCTCATTATCAGAAAAAATTGGCAATATATTCCACCCCCACGTATGAGCTTTCTCGTTAAATTGGTATAAAAATCTTTTGATTTGTCGTATAGGGATTGCTATACTGGGGTATTCTTTTCTTTAAAGTTAGGAACCCTGCATAAGAATAACAACCCAATTATGAAAAATACTATCAATGATGTTAGGGCAGTTGAGTAACCGTATTTTACAACCAAATAGCCGAAGATTATAGGGCCCAAAACTCCTGAGAATTTGTCGGTCAATTCAAAAAATCCAAAATATTCTGCAACTTTATTTTTTGGTATAAGCTCTATAAGCTTGGGCCTTGATGCAGCAGCGACCATGGCTAATGCAATGCCGCCAACGCTTCCAATAACTAGAAAATTTGTCAGATCGGTCAGATTTAACAGTAATGAAATCACAATCACCCACAAAAATCCCGCAGCTGTCAGCACTCTTTTAGCGCCTATCTTATCTACTGCAATTCCAGAAAAGAAAGCACCTATCGAAGCTGATGCGGCAAATAATGCATATATAAAGAAAAATTCCTGTACGCTTAAACCAATTGTGTCTCTCGCATACAAGAATAAGAATATTATAACAGCATTAATTGCATCATTATAAGAGAGCATTGCCAATAAAAAAGGAAGCAACCCTTTTTGAGACTTTAATTTTGAAAGTGTATTTTTAACATCCTTCAAAGAGCGGGTAATATGCTCTTTTATTGCATCAGGCTTAAATTTATCTTCCTTGATTAAAAAGAACATTATGAATGAAAATAATAAAAATAAGATTGAAGTGATAATCAGCATAGTTTTGGCACCCAATAAGGTTTCCCAGCCAATTACTCTAAGGGTAGGGTAGGCAATCAGCAGACTGATTATAGTGCCAATGTAGCCAAGCCCAACACCGATGCCGGATACCAACCCAATATTCCTGCTGGTGCTCACTCTCGGAAGAAGTGCGTGATACGTTGTAAGGGCAGCATGATAGCAGAAGTTTGCAATAAGCCCAAACAATAATGCCGGGTACAATCCAACAAATGCAACAAGAAATGTAAAAACGCAACAGCTTATTGTAAAGAAGATGATGAACGGCATTCTTCTTTTTAATTTGTCGGATATCGCGCCCAATACCGGAACAACTAAAGCAACAAGCAGCATTGAAATTCCAAAAATAAGCCCTATTTGAAGCTCATTGCCTCCAAGAAAATTCTTAATGTAAAAAGGGAAAAAGAAAGTCACAAATAATGCAGAAAAAATGGTATTAGCTAAGTCGTATGACGCCCAAGCGAAGACTGGCTTGATTTGCATAGTTATAAAATAATTAAAAATGCGGAGGACAGGATTCGAACCTGCGTAGGCACTAAGCCAATAGGTGTCTTCAAGTCATTGCTTTTTGATAAAGCTCATAACACCAACAACTTGCCTAAGCCTATCCCGTCTAGCCTCTTAAAAAAGATTTGGCCGCTCCGGCACCTCCGCATAAATAAAATAGATAGAGTAGTGTTTTAAAAATGTTATTGTTTTTTGATGATGGAATGAGCCAAATTCACTTCTCCAATTTTAGTTGACAAACTTCACGAAAAGAATAGGCAGATAAGAATGCCCCAAGCAACTTGGAATAAGTACGCTTATAGATGGTATATACGGACTACCCACTCCACCAGAAGAAATGAAAGGCAGGAGTACCGACAAGATAATCACGCCCTAATTGATAAGTTGCTTTGAAACCGAAATATTTAAATATTACATTAACATTTAATGTTAATATTGACTTTATTTGTTAATAGGAAGAAAGATGCCCAGCATCAAAAAGAAGAGCATTGAAGTTTATCTTGACGACAATAACAAGCTGAACTTTACGATAATAAAGGAGAATGGCAAGTTCAAAAAATTTGCGATAAACTACTCAGCCAAAATTGATGATAAGTGGCATGCAGTATACAGGTCTGATAATTACCATGGATTTGTGCATGAGCAAAGGCTGTGGATTGGCAATGAGCTGATTCCATTGCCAGAATACGAATCTATGGATTTAAAAGACGTATTTGACATATTTTTCCAGAAAGTGAAAGATGGTCATGCACGCTTTCGAAAATACTTTGAGGAAAGAAAGAAAAACGGAGGCGGTTAAAAATGATCCAAAAAAATGTAATGAACAGGAAATTTGATGCTATAAAGAACTTGCTAGATGCAGAAATAAAAGGAGAGACAGACTTGCCTAGCAAAGCAGTCATATTTGCATTGACCGATAATGAGCTTACTAGCTTAATCACTAAGAAAAGACTGGAATTAATCAGGGCAATTGACAAAAAAAGACCTCAAACTATACAGCAATTGGCAAACTATACCCATAGGAAATTGCCTGCTGTCGACAGGGACATAAAGCTTTTAATGAAGCACGACATAATAAAAACCAAAAGAACAAGGAAAGGAGTGCAGCCGATTTTAAATAAGGGAATCATCATACTTCCTTTAACAGAGCCAAAAAGATTGATGGAAATGGCTGTTTAGAAGTTCAAGAAAAATTTAAGCTGATTCAAACGAAGATTGAAGTTCAATCCCATTTAAACAACCCTTTAATTTGTTTATATCAAATCTATCTTTTATTACTTTATCTTCTTCTGCCACTTGTAGCTTCTTAATCTTTTGCTTTTGCCAAATCCGCATGAGCTGCACCTTTTTTTGCTGCCGATGTTGAAATTTCTCTTGCCGCAGCGTCTGCAGTAAATCATGTTCTTCTTGCCGGACTTCCTGCCCATTGATGGAGTGCCTTTCATTTAAACCACATAGAAATCTAGTCTGTTGAGATGACTGTTATTGTATCGCCCCTTATGAAAATTGTTCCAAGCTTTCTTGTCACTTCGCCGTTTGCTCTTTCCTCAACATCCTCAAGAACAACATTGATGTGGATGTCAAATGACTTGAGCTTGCCGATGTACTGCTTGTTGTTCTTCAATTCTACAAGTATCCTCTTGTCTCTTGCCTTGTTTAAAGCATCCAATGGTCTTGCCGGTTCCATAAAGCATAACACCTCTAAAATCAAAAATAGAATTAAGATAAACGGCTCATTTATAAATGTTTTGTAACTTTTTCAGGCACTTTGTATTCATGCCATGAAATTTTTTTGTTTTCTATCGCCGATTTCAATGACTTCTGTATTCTTGACAATTGGCTTTGCCCGCTCTTTACCTCAACAAAAACAAGGCTGTCTATATTTTGCTCATCCATTCCTTTAAAGACAACAAAGTCTATTGGCTTGCCTATGAATCTCGCCTCTGTCGGCTTGAACGGAAAGCCGGGCAGGTATGGCGCAATCTGCTCGCTGAATTGCCCGCTTAAGACTGCCCTTGATTGCTTGACTGCATCTTCCCTTAATGCAGGTATGCTTTCTTCGTGCTGCTTTTTTGCCGCATATTTTCCAACCAGATAGCCGATAAATAAGATTATGAGCAGTAAAAGAATAATTCCGGCCATCTCAAAAATTTCCATAAAAAGAATTAACTAAGCCTTAATAAATAACTATCGGTTGACAGAAACATATTTAAATAAGCTGAAACCGCTTATGCTTATGGCATTATCACAGGCAAGGCCCAGGAGAAAGCAGACAGGCGCAAGGTACAAAGATTACAGGAAAAAAAGGCAGTACGAGCTTGGAAGAGAGCCTTCTTTCACAAAGCTTGGCAAGAAAAGAGTCCAGATTATAAGGACAATGGGGGCAAACAGAAAGCTTAGGATTTTAAGCGCTGACACTGCAAATCTGTTTGACCCTAAATCAAAGTCTTTCAAGCAAATCAAAATAAAGACCATAACAGACAATCCTGCCAACAGGCATTTCATAAGAAGGAACATAATGACAAAAGGCTCTGTCATAGACACAGAGCTTGGCAAGGCAAGAATCACCTCAAGGCCAGGGCAGGATGGGGTTGTCAACGCCGTGCTGATTTCTTAAGAGTTGTTACTAAACGATAGTTAAGAATAGAAAGATTTATAAATACAGACATTCCGAAAGTATCCCAAAGAATGACCATTAAGCAGAATTTTTACACTAACAAAACTCATTAACGATTGAACATTAACTAAAAACCACATCAAAAAATAATCCAATGCTTAAAAAACAGTAATAAAAATTAAAAA
>JACPTD010000076.1 GCA_016192955.1 Candidatus Woesearchaeota archaeon
ATACGTCATAAAAGGAAGAAAATACAAATATGAAGTCACCAACTATCGTGTTGGTAAAAAAATAAAGCACAAGAAAAAGTACATTGGCCCCATAGAACAGATTAATAAGCACAGGAATCTAAATGCAGGAAGAAAACCTAATGGGTTCATTTCTTAAATTTTATGCAATTGTTTGGTGGTAAAATGATAAAATATTTAGACTCATTATTAACTAGATAAGAAGTTAATGGGTACTATCTTAGAGGTGAGGATAGCAGCCGAGATTAAGGATCTTCTTAGGCATTCTGATGCAATTTCATCCCCTTGGAAATATGGCGTCAACATGGGGCTTGGCATGACGGAATATGCAGGAATTGTGATGCACAGGAGGCACGCCCTTAAGATGGGAGACCTTCTTGAAATTTATGCAAGGCATGTAAATGATATGCAGGAACTGCCAGAGCCTGAAGACAAGGCTGCAAGGATACAGGGGGCATTTTACATGAACAACTTAATCCATGAAATATTAACGCATAGGATTGATGAAAATTATGCAATAAGGACGTTAAGGCTGGAAAATGATGTTGTCAAGGAAATTGAGGCGGCTTATCATAAGTTAGGCAATGTTATAGTTAGCTCAATTTTGGAAAGCGATCCAGACATAGTGCAGCCTGGGCAGGAAATAAACATTGATGCTGTCAGGCCAAAAAAGCCAAAAGATGCTATAAGGAATTGACTTTAGAAATTCTTACACCAATAATTTATTATTACCATAAACACACCTCTCACACTTATTATCACAAAGCCCATATTTAATCAACGTCTTCTTTCTCGGCGGCTTCATTACTTTTGTCTCGCAAGTTCTTTTCTCGAGTAAATGGTTCAAGCGGCCATTTCCACAAATTTTTTCCGCAAACTTTAAATATAAATAGCCTAATTTTGCTTATAGCAATTCATTTGTCAACTTGGTGGTGCTATAAAATGAATGACAACAGCGTCTTTATCGGCGGCAAGCCTTTTATGAACTATGTGACTGGAGTTGTGATGCAGTTCACAGCAAAGAATGCAGAGGATGTAATAATAAAAGCAAGGGGCAAGTTCATAAGCAGGGCTGTTGATGTTGCCGAAGTCGCAGCAAAAAGATTTCTTGAGAACACCGTGGCTGTAAGCGACATAAGGATTGACTCAGAAGGCTTCAAGAGTGATGAAGGCAGGGACGTCAGGGTTTCAACTATTGAGATAACATTGAGCAAGAACCGGCAGCAGTAGATGTTTCTTTGAATAATTTTATATATGTTTATATATAGCAATCAAATAAATTTAGCATGGGCCTGTGTTGTAATGGACAGCAAACTCGGCTTCGGACCGGGCAGTCTGGGTTCGAATTGTGTCAAATAGGCATTTGGCGCACGCATTTCCCAGCAGGCTCATTTATAAAATATTTGATTTGTATAAGTTTATTGTCCACAAAAGTTCTTTAAATGAAAGTCAACTAATGGTGGTTTACTCCACGCCTTGATTCTAAAGTTCATTTCTCAAAACCTTTAAATAAACCTAATCCTCTTAGCTAAATTATGGAGCACCCCATTGTTGAAAAAATCCTGAAAGAGGGCATTGATTCAGTAAATCTCTCAATGCTTGATGAAAGCGCAAGGAAGAAGATTTTGAGCGATGTGGGCGATAAGCTGTACAAGCAAAACAAGTTTGCTGAAGCCATTGAAGTAATGGCAAAGGCTGGCGATATGGAAAAATTGACTGGTTTAGGAGACTTATTTTTAAGAGAGAGCAAGGCCGAACTGGCAGCCTTGTGCTTTATGCCAACAAAAGACAAGCAAAGGCTGAATAATGTTGCTGTCTTGTGCATACAGTCCAAAAACTACAGGCTGGCTGCAAAAGCGTATGAAGCAGCGGACAATAGGCAAATGGCATCTTTCATAATGCAGAATTTTGTTAATGGCAGATGATTCAGAAAAGATGGAGCTTCGGCATTGGAACAATTTTTAGCCTTATTGTAGTTTACTTTATCTTTCTCTACTCAAAAGACAAAGGCTGGACTCTGCTTGCCTTTGCATCCAAGTGGTATCTGATTATCGTTGGCGGCTTGATGGCACTATCATTTGGGATTATTCTGCTTTTTGTTTTAATTTCTTTGTTGATGCTTTTGCTTGCAATGATGAAGCTGCGCAGGTTTGGCAAAGCATATAAAAGAAAAAAAGATAAAGGGTATATTGATGTTGAATATGAAGTGAAAGAATAAAATGCAAAAAAAGACACAGAATATAATACTTGTTTCTGTATTGCTGCTGATATTAACAGGCAGCTTAGTATTTTACTTCAATTATCAAATAAAATTGGCCAAACAGGATTATGTGGCAAAAATATCAGATTTGGAGCTGCAGACTGCAAAGGATTTGCAAAGCCTGCAATCTGCCTTGGGAAACCAAATCTCAATTTTAGGCTCAAATCTCTCTAACCAAATCAGTATAGTCGACGATAATCTTGAAAATTTCAAAAGGCAGAACCAGCAGGAGATAACTACATTGTCCAATTTAATAGACCAGATAGAGCAGCAGA
>JACPTD010000077.1 GCA_016192955.1 Candidatus Woesearchaeota archaeon
TTATGCCCTCAACAATGAGTTTTCTTTTTTTAGTTATATGAACTTTTTTCATAAGATATCTAATAGATATCTTAAAATATAAAAACTTTTCGGTTTTTATTACTATTTTTTAGAAATCAATTGCTTTCGGAGATACTGAAATAGCCCCGGGCAGATACAGAACCAACCTTTTAGAAAAAGCTTGACTAAAACTGTGGGTTTCGCAATTCGTTGCTCAAGCCCACTAAAATAATAGCCCCGGGCAGATTCGAACTGCCGTCAGAGCCTTTCTGCTGCATTGCAACCAAAGGGCCCTATGCTTGACCGCTACATTCCGCAGAATTGCTATTCTTCCACGGGGCTATCAAAGCGAATCTGCCGAGACTAAACCTAAAATTAGAAGTCGGTATTTAAAAGTTATGATAAAATTTATATAATAACCAAAAATCACCTTTTCGGATATAAATGCAAGTTAAAGACAAATTCTTTATAATAGACTTCGACAGCACCATAACACAAGTTGAAGCCCTGGACGAGCTGGCTTCCATTGCCCTGAAAAACAATCCGGGAAAATCTGAGATAGTGGATGAAATAAAGAAAATAACAAGCATTGGCATGGAAGGAAAAATATCAATCAGGGAATCCTTGGCAAGGAGGATTGGATTGCTGAAAGCAAACAAAAGCCACATAGCGCAGCTCATAAAACTACTGCAAAAAAAGATAACCCCTTCTTTTTTGCGCAACAGGCATTTCTTCCAGGCAAACGCGAATAACATCTTCATCATATCCAACGGCTTCATGGAAATAATAGTGCCTGTTGTAAAAAAATTCGGGTTGCCTGAAAAAAACGTGCTTGCAAACAGGTTTGTGTTTGATGGGAACGGAAACATAATAGGCTTTGACGAGCAAAACATTTTGTCAAGGGAGAACGGAAAGGCCGAAATGCTCAAGTCGCTCAACCTTAAGGGGGAGATTTATGTGATGGGGACGGCTACACAGACTACAGGCTCAAGGAAACGGGATTGGTGACAAAGTTCTTTGCATTCACTGAAAATGTGGAAAGGGATGTTGTAAAGCAGAAGGCAGACTATATCATTCCAACTTTCGACGAATTTTTGTACTTAAACAGGCTGCCAATGTCAATATCATACCCGAAAAACAGGATAAAAGTGCTTTTGCTTGAAAACATACATCCGGATGCCATTGCACTGTTTAAAGAGGAAAGGTATTCTATAGAAACCTTTGCAAAAGGGCTTGATGAAAGCGAACTGATTGGAAAAATAAGGGATGTATCAATACTTTGCATACGCTCAAAGACAGAAATAACAAAAAAGGTGCTTGAGAATGCTAACAGGCTGATGGCCATAGGCGCTTTCTGCATAGGCACGAACCAGGTTGACCTGGATGAGTGCACCAAAAAAGGGGTTGTTGTTTTCAATGCGCCTTACAGCAACACAAGAAGCGTTGTTGAGATTGTGATTGGGGAAATAATAATGCTGATGAGAGGCATTTTTGACAGGAGCAGCAAGCTCCATGATGGAGTGTGGGACAAGTCATCCAAAGATTCCTTTGAAATAAGGGGAAAAACCCTTGGCATAATAGGGTATGGAAACATTGGATCGCAGCTTTCTGTGCTTGCAGAAGCGCTCGGGATTAATATCTATTATTACGACATCGTGGAAAAGCTTGCACTTGGAAATGCAAAGAAATGCGCAACATTGCAGGAGCTGCTGAAAAAATCCGACATAGTAACAGTCCATGTTGACGGAAACCCAAGGAACAAGAATCTGATTGGCGACAGGGAATTCAGGATGATGAGGAATGGTGTTATCTTCCTGAATATAAGCAGAGGGTTTGTCGTTGACATCAATGCGCTTGCAGCCCATATAAAAAGCGGCAAAATAAAAGGCGCTGCCGTAGATGTTTTTCCTTACGAGCCAAAGAGCAATTCTGAGGAATTTATCTCGGAATTGAGGGGCCTGCCAAATGTCATTCTTACACCGCATATAGGCGGCAGCACAGAGGAGGCGCAGCAGAACATCGGAAATTTTGTCGCGCAGAAGCTTATAGACTTCATAAACACGGGAAGCTCATTTTCAAGCGTGAATTTCCCGAACATACAATTGCCGCAGCTGCAGAACGCACACAGGCTGATGCACATCCATGACAACGTGCCGGGCATATTGTCGCAGATAAACGGCGCATTGGCAAGGAACAACATAAATATTGTCGGGCAGTACCTCAAAACCAACGATGCTATTGGCTATTCGATAACCGATGTCAGCAAAGAATACAACAGAAAAGTGACTGATGAGCTTAGGAAAATCTCAAACACGATAAAGTTCAGGATATTATACTGATGAAAAAAATTTTTTTCACGCCGGGACCTACGCAGCTTTACGAATCCGTGCCGCTCTACATTAAAGAGGCTGCCGAAAAAAACATTTGCTCGATTTCGCACAGGGGCAGGGAATTTCAGGACATTTTCCAGCATGCAGCTTCAGGCCTGAAAAAGCTCCTAAATGTGCCGAATAATTTTAATATTTTTTTCCTGTCCTCTGCGACAGAGGCAATGGAAAGGATTATCGGGAATTGTGTAGAAAGGCACAGCTTTCATTTTGTAAATGGGGAGTTCTCGAGAAGATTTTTTGCGACAGCGCAGGAATTGAAGAAATCTCCTGAAAAAATAGAGGCTGAGCCATGGGAAGAGCTTGATTTCAAAGCCAGAATACCTGAAAATGCAGAGCTGGTATGCTTCACCCAAAACGAGACAAGCACAGGAGCAGCCGTTGAAATGGATAACATATATAAAATAAAAAAAGAAAACCCAGAAAAATTGGTTGCAATTGACATTGTGTCTTCTGTGCCATATGTCAATGTTGACTATACTATGATTGACTGCGCTTTCTTCTCAGTCCAGAAGGGATTTGGGATGCCTGCAGGGCTTGGGATTATAATTGCTAATGAAAGTGCAATTGAAAAATCAAGGCTGCTTGCAGGAAAAAATCTGAGCATAGGGAGCTATCACAGCTTTATTTCACTGTTGGAATATGCAAAGAAAAGCCAGACTCCAGAAACACCAAACGTGCTTGGAATATTCCTTTTGGGAAAAATAGCAGAAGAGCTGAATAAAAAAGGAATTTCAAATATAAGAAAAGAGACAGAAGAGAAAGCAGATGTGATATACAACTTCTTTGACAATCATGGCTCGTGCAAACCGTTCATAAAAAATAGGGGAATAAGGTCAAAAACAGTCATCACAATAGATGTTGGTGATTCACAGGCAACCATCAAAAAGCTGGCAGAGCACGGATTAATTGTGGGCGCAGGCTACAAAAATTACAAGGACAGTCAGATAAGGCTTGCAAATTTTCCCATGCACAAGATTGAAGACGTTAAAAGAATGCTTGAGATCATTTGAACATCTCCAATGCTTCTTCCTCCATAAAATGCAGTTTTCCCGGGACAATCAGGCAATGAACTGGCTTGCCAAAGTTAAATTTTAATAATTCTTTTGCAGCTCCTGACTTTATGACCTGATTTTCGCTTCCTATTCGTGCGCAGCCAACGCAAAGGGTTTTCTCAGAAAATATTTTTTCATTTCTTTTTAGCTCAATCTTCAATAAATACCTTATTGCGTCATTAATGCCCATAAACTTTTCTTCTTCAGGATTCAAGTCAAGCAGAAATAATGTATGCAATCCCAAGCTTAGATTATCCTTTAAGGCATCATAAGGACTTTCAACATTCTCATTTTCCAAAGGAATGCTTGTTGTTTTTCCAAATTTATAGGCTTGTAATCCGGTTGCTCCGATGGCACTGAGTATTGATGCATTGTGAATAACATGGCATTTTATTCCGTCTTTTCTTGCCCTTAAAAACAAGTCAATATGGGTTGTTGCAACTAATGGGTCGCCGGCAACTAAAAACGCAACATTCTTTGTCTTTGAATTTTCAATTATTTTATTGTCATCAGCTTCGACAATGCTTCTTCTTGCCAAAGTTATTTTTTTATTGTAAAATTTTTCCAAATCCTCTTTTTTGCAGTTTAAAGTAGAAGTATAATTCTCCAAATAAACAATATCGCATTTTTTTATGGCTTCAAGCCCGTTAATGCTGATGTCTTTCTCATTGTTCAATCCCAATCCGATGAAGTAGAGTGGCATTTTACTGTATTGCCTCTTTAACCATATTAAGAAATTTTTCGGCTTTTCTTAGCATTTCTTCCCAATCTTTTTTGCTGAAGAAAGCTCCCCTGTAGTCAGCTTTAGCTTTATTATTTATTGCATCTTGAATAATCTCGCTATAATGAGAATATTGGTTTTTAATAAAATTTTTTTTTATTAAGTCTTCAAACAATCTTCTTGCATCGTCATGGCGTTTTGCTGTTATATTCATAAATTTATAAATCAAAGCATCATTCGCTTTGATTATAGAATGTATTGCCATAGATATAGCTACTGAATATTTATTTTTATCCTCGGAATCCAAATTAGCTGTATGTTTAGCCCCTTCTAGCCAAAATTTAGCTTGCTCAAAATGGTTTTTTTCCATATAGAACTTCCATGTTTTCCATTACAGATTTTATAAATTGGCTATTTTTTTCTTTTTTTATCTTATTAATATCAATTATATTTATCGCTATTGTTTTATTTAATTTTCTAGATTCTTCTGCAGCTATTTTGTAAATCTCTTTCTCTGAATACTTATTATGTTTTTTAAGTATTATTAAAATATCTATATCACTTTCTGGTTTTAAATTGCCTTTTACGCTAGAGCCATAAAGAACTGCCGACTTTATTTTTGATTTTATTTTATTGACAAAATCTTTCGCAATGATTTTTGTAATATTTGACTCCAAATTTACTAATTTTCCTAATTCTCTTGAGATAGGCGAATCAACAAGCTCATAGATTATGGTCTTTTTGTTGATTTTAATGCTTTTTAAAACTCCAAAATATTTTAAGCCGTCTACTGTCCTGAATACTGTTGCGTGAGGCAGTTTTGTCACCTCTTCCAAAGAAGAGCAACTCCACAGCCTTTTGTGGTATTCAAATATGGTTTTAACTATCCTTTTCCTGTTCCCGGAGCTTAAAACAAATGAAATCACATCAGTTCTCATAATGGACTAATTAGTCCAGAAAGTGAACTTATATTTAAAGGTTATGATAAAAAATCATTGTAGTAATAACAAGCCGTATTTTGAAATTATGATTACCAAAGCTTGAAGCTTTACGAAAGTTTTAGAGGTAGTCTTTCTTTACTCATTGAGTTCAAAAATTTTTATTCTCATTTAAACTTAAACTTTTGCGTTTTCATTTAAAAATCAAACACCTAACAAATATATTTGAACATATATTTCCAACCCCAGAAATCTTTATAAATATATTTACTCATTAAGTTAAAATTAAGAAAAGATTAATTATGAGTTTTTTTGGCGAAAAACTCATTGAAAGCAGCTTTTTTGGCGAAAAGCAGCTTAAAATTGTCTTATTAGCGAAATTCTAGTTTTTTAGTACGGAAAAAACTATAAAACGTTATTAAATCAGCTTGTTAGCACAAACTAATTCTAAAGGGGTTAACGTAGAAGAGCAATATAAGCATTTCGGTATTTGAAAGTTTATATTGTAAAATATATATATGAAAACCACGGGACTAGGGAGAAAGGGGGAAGATAAAAATGGATTTTTTAGTTGAGGGAGCATTAAAACAAGCTGCAGACACAAGCTTGGGTTTTGAGGTAGGACAGGCAAACATAAAAGTTATAGGCGCTGGCGGAGCCGGCAACAACATGGTTGGCTGGCTCTATAAAAAGGGCATCAAAGGCGCTGAAATCATAGCATGCAACACCGATAAGCAGCATCTTGGCATTATAGATGCTGATAGGAAGTTCTTGATTGGAAAGGGTGTTACAAGAGGCTTAGGCTGCGGCGGCTTTCCTGAAAAGGGCGCAGAGGCAGCAAAAGAATCAATGCAGGAGCTAAAAGAAAGCCTTAAAGGCGCTGACATGGTTTTTGTATGCGCGGGCATGGGCGGCGGAACAGGAACAGGAGCTGCTCCGATTGTAGCGCATCTTGCAAAAGACATAGGCGCTATTGTGATTGGCACTGTTACAATGCCTTTCAAGATTGAAAGAGCCAGAGTTGACAAGGCTGAATTCGGGCTTCAGCAGCTTAGGCAAGTTTCTGACACGGTAATTGTCATTGACAACAACAGGCTAGTCCAAATCGCAGGCAATCTTCCGATACAGCAGGCATTTGCAGTTGCAAACGAGCTTGTTGCAACAATGATAAAAGGAATTGTAGAGACAATTGCAGTTCCGTCTCTTGTCAATCTGGATTACGCGGATGTAAAGGCAATAATGCAGAATGGAGGAGTTGCAGTTATTGGAGTTGGCTCTTCTGACACCAACAACAGGGTTGAAGAATCTGTGAAAGGCGCTTTAGCAAACCCATTGCTGGAAGTGGATTACCATGGCGCTACTGGCGCCTTAATCCATGTTGTCGGAGGCCCAGATATGACCCTTGACGACATAAACAAGGTAGGTGAATTAGTGACAGAAAGCCTTGATGACGATGCAAATGTCATCTGGGGCGCTAGAGTTGTTGATGACATGAAAGGCAGGATTACAGTTATGACTATTATTACAGGCGTTAAAAGCCCCTGGGTGCTTGGCAAAGTTGATTACTCAAGGCCATCGCAACAGGCGATTGCAGTTTCGCAGGAGCTGGGAATAGAATTGGTGCAATAGCCAATTTAGCAAAGTTCATGATCACCCCTTTAGTCTTTGTGGTGAGATTGTTTCTTTGCCTTCATTAAGAAAACCACCCCCAACGTTTTTCATTATGAAGGCAAGCGGTGGCTCAGCGATGGGCCACATTTTTTTTATTTATGCTAATCAAATTTGAAATTTACTAAACAACTCAAGCTGCTTTTCTTTGATTGCCTAATTGATACATACACCTTTGATTAATTCCAGTTGCAGCAAGATTTAACACCCTTTGCATTCCACTTGAAGGAAGTTTTTTTGGAAGTACTACTGTGAAAAGCGGACCTCCTGTTTCAAAATCTTCTCCATACAATATTCGTCCACCCATTCGTTCAACTAAATATTTTATCCCATACAGTCCCATTCCAGAAGAAAATCCATCTTGATTATCAAAGCCACTCCCACTCATTCGTGACATAAAAGCAATATCTGTCATATCTCTCACAGTTAATTCACCAACCTTATATTCGGATTGCTGCCACCCCTTCAATCTGCTTCTCAATCTTTGTGTAGGCATTACAATTGAATCAATACCTTCTTCGGCAATCAATTTTCTGACTTTTTCTTTCATAACATTCAAATCAATCGGTGTGCCGCTATCTCCGACTGTAATCACGTAAGAGGAGAATAGAGCTTCATAAGCTTGGGCAAAAATTTTGTGCGATGAATCTGGCTCATCATCAAATTTTTTGTAAGCATTCTTCATAAGATTATAAATTATAGAAAAAACAACTCCCGAGTTACCATTCAAATCAAAATTTTCAGCGTCTACCACCACTTCATTTTCCTTTGAGTTTGAGATTGTTGTTGCAAGAGAATACTGTCCCTGAGGATACCTATTTTGCAGTACAAATGCAACTTTCCACGCTAAGTCAGCTGGCTTAAATGTCTCTTTCTTGTGAGGCTCACCAAGCTCTGTTTCTGCCATAAAACGAAGCATCTTGTAAGGTTCAATATAAGCTCCAAACAAAAATTCAGGGTTTCGGTTATACAATTCCAGAAACCTTCTCACTTGATCCTTGTGATTTTTCATCATGCTCACAGAAAAATCATGATTTGCTAATGTAGCAATCCAAAATTGTCTAGTCAAATCAGCCAGTATATGATTTATATCGTGTATGAAAAATGCGAATAATGAATTATCCCCAAAAGCTGTAGATGTAAGTTCAGGTATATCACCCTTTGTTGTATATCCTTCACGTAATATCTGCTCCATTGCTTCGCGAAATTGTTCATACCATGGATTTACAGCTTCCCTTATTCTCTTTGGAAATCCGCCATCTACTCCAACTATTTGGACATCATGACCTGTTATTTCTCTTCTTGCTTGTCTTGCTGCTTGTTCTTCACCTTCATGCTTTTCTAGAAAAGCTAAATAAATATCCCACAATCCAAAAATTCCATCTATACCGAACTTGGGAAATTCTGCATACCTATGCCTTCTTGACGCGTACTCAGCTAGAAAAGTGTCTATTGCTGTCTCGAGGGATAACATAGCGACTCTGTTCTTAACCATAGAACTTAGAAATAATACCTACTTTTTAAAAATTTCTATTTTGTTATTACTAGAAAGTCAATATCAGTCCTTCTATTCCTTCCTAAATTTTTCCTTCACTTTCTCAACCAATTTTTTGCTATGCTTCTTTATGCGCTTATGAGTCTGGGTCACTACATGCTTTACGTAAGGGCTCCACATGCCCATTGCTGTTTTTGGGCCTTCAACCCTGCCCCACCATTTCTCAAAGAACATGGCATGCTCTATCCTGTATTTTGGAGGAGGGGATGGAGCTTCATCTGCATAGCCTATTGTAATGATTCCCTGCACATTGACGTGCTCCGGCAGGCTGCACAGCCTTCTTATTTCTTCCTCATCAAAAGCGCCAACCCAGCAGGAGCCCAAGCCAAGCGAATGGGCTGTTAACAGCATGTTTTCAATCGCAGCAGCAGCGCCTTGGATTGTGTAAAGCCTTACCCCTCTTGTGCCATAGTATCGCTCAGCCTTTTCCGGTTCGCCTACGACTACAATGTGAATTGGGGCATCCTGCATCCAGTATTGCTGCACGCAGGCTTCTGCAATTGCCTTTCTTTTGGCTTCATTCTTTACAACAATGAACTTAACATTGAAGATATTGCCTGCAAAAGGAGCGTATTTGCCTGCCTGCAGAATCTCAACAACGTTGTCCCACACCACAGGCTTGTCCTTGTATTTCCTTATGGACCTCCTTGTCCTTATGCAATGAAAAACATCCATAATCCGTTTTTAGACAAGGATATTTAAATAGTTAACTATAATTTATATTTTTTATTCAATTACTAATGCGTTGTGAAAGAATGCAAAGACAAAATAGAATGATTAGGTTTGTTTAAACCAAAATAATAACTTAAAGATTAATGTAAAAAATTTCAATAAAAACAATTCAAAAAACTTAATAAACAAATGAATATAATCATTTTCTTATGGAATACTCCAAATTGGTTGATATTTACGAGCAGTTAAGCAGCACAACAAAAAGGCTGGAAAAAACCCACATAATATCTGAGTTCTTAAAAGAGACAGGCATTGACGACATGGAGCATGTTATTCTTCTCCTTGAAGGAAGGGTTTTTCCAAGCTATGACCCCAGGGAAATAGGAGTTGCTTCAAGGCTTATGCTAAAATCATTGAGTACTGCAACCGGCATAAGCGCAGACAAAATAGAGAACGAATGGAAAAAATTAGGCGACTTGGGGCTGGTTGCCGAGTTGATTGTCAAGACAAAAAAGCAGGCAACTTTGCAAACAACAAAATTAACAGCAAAAAAAGTTTTTGATAATTTGAGAAAGCTTGCAGAGCTTGAGGGGGAAGGGACTGTTGAGAGAAAAACGCAATTGATAGCAGAATTGCTGACATCAGCAAAGCCAGTCGAGTCAAAATATATTGTGAAGACAATTCTTGGCGAGATGCGCATTGGAGTTGGTGAAGGCTCAATGAGGGATGCAATTACATGGGCTTTTTTCGGCGCAAAAATCGGAGTCAAATACGCAAAAGAAGGCAATGACATAGAGGTCGAAGACAGGGAGGTTTATAACAGATACTTAGATGCAGTCCAAAGCGCTTATGATGTGACAAACGAGTTTGCAGAAGTGGCAAAAACGGCAAAATCACAGGGATTGGGGGGATTGAAAAATATCGGAATGAAAGTCGGCATTCCAATTAAAGTGATGCTTGCGCTGAAGGCCGATACAATAGAAGAGGCATTCGAAACTGTAGGAAAACCGGCTGCTGTGGAATTTAAGTATGATGGCTTTCGTTTGCAATGTCATAAAGATGAATATGGAAATATAAGCTTATTTACTCGCAGATTGGAGAATGTCACAAAGCAATTCCCAGATGTTGTTGAATATGTGAAGAAAAATATAAATGGAAAAAGCTTTATTATCGATTCAGAAGCAGTTGGTTTTAATAAAAAAACCAGAAAATACCTGCCATTCCAGAATGTCTCCCAGAGAATCAAGAGGAAATATGACATCGACAGAATGTCGCATAACTTCCCGGTGGAGCTTAATGTTTTTGACATAATCTATTATGAGGGAAAAAGCTTAATCAATGATGAGTTTCAGAAAAGAAGGAATTTGCTCGAGAAAATAATAAGGCAGCAGCCAAAAAAGATAGTTCTTTCAAAAATAAGGATAGTTTCAGAGAAAAATGAAGTTGAGAAGTTCTTCAGGGATGCGGTGAACGCGGGCAACGAGGGCTTGATGTT
The DNA here is from genome assembly GCA_016192955.1 of Candidatus Woesearchaeota archaeon. Classification (GTDB taxonomy): domain Archaea; phylum Nanobdellota; class Nanobdellia; order Woesearchaeales; family GW2011-AR4. The sequence goes on from JACPTD010000077.1 coordinate 10,492, forward strand.
CAAGTCGCTTGATTCTCCTTACAAGCCCGGAGCAAGGGTCGGCTATATGATTAAGTTCAAGCATATGATGGAAACCCTTGACTTGGCTATTGTGGGCGCTGAATGGGGCGAGGGCAAAAGGGCAAAATGGCTGAGCAGCTATACAATAGCATGCATTGATGAAAACAATAATTTTGTTGAAGTCGGCAAGGCAAGCACAGGGCTGAAGGAAAAGGACAAAGAAGGATTGAGCTTTATGGAAATGACAAAACTATTGAAGCCTTTGATAATCTCAGAGAAAGGCAAGGAAGTGAAAGTAAAGCCAAAAATTGTTATCGAAGTCGGTTACGAGGAAATACAAAAATCACCGACTTATGCTTCGGGATTTGCCTTGAGATTTCCGAGAGTGGAAAAATTAAGGGACGATAAAGGTGCTGATGAAGCTTCTACGCTTGATTATGTGAAGAAGCTGTATAATGGGCAGAAGAAAAGTTGATTAGCAAATTTAATAAATTGATTTATATTTCTTTATAGAATGATTGAAGTTGTTATAAATAATTTGAATGGTTTTGAAGGTGTCGAAATAACTGAAATTCCTATAGAAGATGGATTAGTAGCAAAATTAAAAGAAGTATTATCAAAAGCGAAGGAATATGGTTCGGTAGGCATCAGATATTTAGTTGGCACTGACATAGTTGATTTTATAAAAGCACATGAAGGAATAAGGGATAAGATAAAACCAAGAACAAGAATTGAAAAAGCTATTCATTATTTTTATTATGCAAAAAACTTTGCAGGAAGGGCAATGCCAACATTGTTAGAGCTGGATGGCATAAGACATATTGTAGAAGGAAGATATAAAATTGGATTTGGAGAACTTGCTTTAGGCGCATATAAAAATTTTAGTGATTATTATGCAATCAGGGGAAGAAATGCTTTCAATGAAATGGTTGTCTTAGCAAAAAAGCAACTTGAAAATAAAAATCAATAATCTTTTATTTCTTTCCCCCCAAACCTTTAAATACACCATAAAAACCCTGTTCTAATATGATAGTCGGCTTTGGATTTACAAAATTGGCTGCTGAAAGGAATGAAGCAGCAAAAGGAAAAATTGACATCAATAACAACGTCACCATAAAAAATGTAGAGGAATCAAGCCTGTCTTTTGGGAAAAACAACCAAGATGTTTTGAGGTTTATCTTTGAGTTCACATCAAAATACGAGCCTAATGTCGGCAGCATTCTTTTTGAAGGGGAGCTTCTTTATATGGAAGATCAAAAAAAATCTAAAGAAATCCTAAGCTCGTGGAAAAAGGACAAGAAAGTTCCAAAAGAGCTGATGGCAGGCATGCTCAACACAATCCTGACAAAATGCAATGTGCAGGCTTTGATATTGAGCCAGGAAGTTAACCTGCCCCCTCCAATACCAATGCCCAAGGTTCAGTTACAGGCGCAGGCTGAGAAGAATTATATCGGATAGTTCTATTGCATGTTAATAAAAATCTTTAAACAAAACATTTATAAAATATATACACTTATTCAGAGGCATAACTAAAATGACAGATAAAGAACTAAAGCTCAAGGTCGCAGAAGCAATTCAGGATGATGTAAACAAAGGCATTGTCAGGATTGATTCAGGCTACTTAAGCGAGGTAGACATAAAGCCAGGCGACATAGTTGAAATTGAAAGCGAGAGAAAGACAGTCGCAATTGCCGACAGGTCATATCCCGGGGATATTGGATTAAACATCATAAGGATGGATGGCATCATAAGAAAGAACGCCAAGACAGGAATTGGGGAGATTGTCAGAATAAGAAAAGCCCTTGTAAAAGAGGCGAAAAAAATCATTATAGCGCCTGCAAGGAAGGGCATTGTCATCAGGGCTTCTTCTGAAATTTTCAAGCAGGGCTTGCTTGGAAGGGCTGTTGTGAGAGGCGACATAGTGTCTTTGGGAGGCGCAAGAAGGAGAAAGACAACCATGATGAACAACCCGTTCTTTGACGAGGACATCTTCAGCATTTTGGACGAGAGCATGATGGGCATCGGCTTTGGCGACATAAAGTTCGTGGTTGTTGACACAAACCCGAAGCAAGCGGTTATTATTCTCGACCAAACCGAAATTGAATTTCGCTCAGAAGC
>JACPTD010000046.1 GCA_016192955.1 Candidatus Woesearchaeota archaeon
AAAGATTTTTCACTTGCTAAGGCGCAAAACATTTTTTCGCTTTCAATTTTATTTTTATTCTTCATCTTTTATAAAATCATAAATTTCTTGTTGTTTTTTTGGATTTAATGAAATGTGAATTTCGCCAGTTGATTGCTTTGTTGCTATAAATTCCATATTAATAATTTCTTTAACAGCTTCTTTAGTTACTTTTTCTCCTCGAATATGCTTGGGTATAGATTTCTTTAGATTTGTTAGTTCAGTATGCCTGCCCCCCCAAATGTCTAGGTTGACAAGCTTTCTTAAAAACCTTTTCATAATGAAGAGCTTATCCATTAAACCAACAACAATAAGTCCGTATATAAATATTTACTCCAAATTTGAAACGTATATGTTCCAAAATAGAAACATTTAAATACTGAATGTACTATAAGCTTCTCATGGAAACAATATTCACAAGAGCAATTGGAAACACGCCAAAAATCAAAGTTTTAGAGTTTTTGATAGAAGGCAGAGAATTGGACTACTCTATATCGGACATTGCAGAAGGGGCAGGCATTGGAAGGACAACTTTGTTCAGAATATGGAATGATTTTATTGAGCTTGGAATAATAAATCCAACAAGAAATATTGGAAATGCAAAACTATACAAATTGAATATGGCAAATCCTTTTGTCAAAAAAATGGCTGATTTGTTTGATACGCTGGTTATAGAGCCGCTGAATAAGAGGAGGAGAGTGGTTGTGAGGGATTAGGATTTTATCTTCGTCTATTTTGATTAAGTCCTTTTATTACTTCATTTATTTTTCTTTGAAAATAAAGATATTTTTTATCATTTTTCTTTTCATAGGAATGATATAAAAAAAGCTGTAATACTACTAAAATCACTGCAATAAATCCAATTGAAAAGGATATAAATGTGTCTCTTTTATCAGATTTAACTTCACGCATTTTTTCTATGTTTATCTTAATCTCAGCAACCTTGTCCTTAGTATCCTTAAAAATTGTATAATATTCGTCTAAATAAAAGTTTGAAAATTTAGTATAATAATCTAGATAAAAGCGATTACCAATTTTTAATTTATCATTTATGATTTTTGGAGTGGTTGGTAAGACGCTTAATTCTTCTTCACCAGAAATAAATTGGGTTTGTAAATCATCAATGAGTGTAACGTTTATTTTAGAATAGCTAAGAAAAGAGTAACTTTTGAGCTTATTAAGTAAATCTTCCGAATAGAATGACAAATTTCTGTATTTAGAGTTTAATTTTTTAAGATTGTTAATTAATGGTGGCATTTTTCTTAAATTTAATAAATACTCAATAAGTCCTTCATACGTAGTATAATGTATTATTCCATAATCCATAATCTTAGTATCAGATAATATAATCATTCTAGTTACTGTATTTTCTATGTCGTTACCCAAATGTCTTTTATCCATTATTATCTTTTGATTATAAAATGGTTCATGAATTCTGTCTTCTTTTTTATCAATTTTTGAAAAATCAAGTTTTTGTGTTAGCTTATTATAATTATCATCATTTAAACATTCATAAATATCCTTATCTGCATTTAAACATTCTATAGAACCATTATAATCATGAATATTATAAATTAACATTCCGGGTTGTTCACCACACGAAAATTTGTAAAGACCGTTACGCACATATTCACTAACACCAGCATTATTTTTAAGAGCTAGGGAGTTTAGTCTTTGTCCTAAATTGAAATCTTCTCCACTAAAATCTAAATCATAAGTTACAAACCAATAATCTGAGTTTAAGCTTATGTATGCAATAGATTTTTCATCAAATTTTATTTTAAATCTAGATGTATTTCTTAAGAAAACGTTGTTACCATCACTAAAAAAATCAAAACTTTTAATAGCCAATGAATTATCTCCCCAAACATTAAATTTTTCTTTTAATATGGGGTTATTTTCAACACTTTTCGTAAAGGATGAGAATTGTTCAGAGTTAAGTCTAGTTTGACCATCTTGACATTTATAAAAATAAAGAAGTGTATATGTAATCTTATTAACTTCAAATTCTTCAGCATAAACTATGTTAATAACCAGAACGAATGATAAAATAAGAATTAAAAATTTAAACAATTTTTTCTTAATCATATCGCCTAATTCCCATTCACCTTCTCATTTATCTCCTTCAAAAGAACTTCGTAAATCTCATTATCATTAATCCTTTTTACAATCTTGCCGTCCTTGTACAACAAATGATTTCCAGGCGCGCCTACAATTCCAATGTCCGCTTTCTTGCTTTCTCCGGGCCCATTGACTGCACAGCCCATGACAGCAACCTTCAAGGGCTTCTTCAATTTCTCTGTTGCATTTTCAAGCTGTTCAACCAATCTTATGACATCGATCTCTGTCCTTGCGCAAGTCGGGCACGATGTGACTTGCACTCCGTCATTCCTCAAGCCAAGCGCCCTCAAAATCTGCTTTCCTACTTTCACTTCTTCCTTTGGGTCTTCGCTCAAAGAAACCCTTATTGTGTCACCTATGCCCTCGAAAAGAAGCATGCCAATGCCCATTGCTGACTTAACGGTTCCCGGGATTTTACTTCCAGCTTCTGTGACACCAAGATGCAACGGATAATCAGTTTTTTCAGCAAACAGCCTGTAAGCCCTGACCATTCTTGGAACATCAGATGCCTTTAAAGAAACTATTGTGTCATAAAAATTCAAGTCCTCAAGAATCTTTAAATGGCGCATTGCGCTCTCAACCATTGCTTCGGGCGCATAGCCGTATTTTTCAAACAAGTCCCTTTCAAGAGAGCCAAGATTGACTCCAATCCTCATTGGAACAGAATAATCCCTGCATGCTTTTACAACCTGCTGCACCTTATCGGAACTCCCTATATTCCCGGGGTTTATTCTCAGCTTATCAACGTATTTCACAGCTTCAAGTGCTATCCTGTAATCAAAATGGATGTCAACAACAAGAGGGATATTGATATTTTCCTTAATCTCTTTCAATGACTTTGCAGCATCCATTGTAGGAGCGGAAACCCTCACAATGTCGCATCCAAGCTCCTCCAAGCCATGAATCTGCTCAACAGTTGCCTTGGCATCAGTTGTGTCTGTTGTTGTCATTGACTGCACTGCTACAGCCGCATCTCCGCCAATGTACAATTTTCCAACTTTTACCTTGCGGGATTTTCTTTGACGAAACATTTTAAGTAAAATTAACTAGTTTTTAATTGGCTATTGAATAACTTACAACTAAATCTTAACACCGCTTTTTACAGCCTCTCCTACTATAGTCGTTTGTTTTTTGAGTTTATTGAATTCTTCCGGCGTATAGCAAAGAAAATCTACAGGATAATTAAGGTTCCAATAGTCATACATCTTTGCGCCCCTTCTAAAAAAGTCTAAACCTCTAAATTTAGGGCTTACAATAATTAAGTCTATGTCGCTGTATCTATGGGGTTTTCCAGCTGCTCTGGAGCCAAATAAGTACATATAACTAATCTTAAATTCTCCGCTAACATCTTTCTTAAAATTTTTTAATTTGGATATTATAGTTTTTTTCCTGTCCATTTTAATATTTCAGCAGTATTTTTTAAGAATTTAGCTGATATATCTTTTATATTTTTCGCTTCCTCTATGTCGGGATATCTTGCATAAATATAAGCTAATGTCAGCTCTTTGCAGTAGTTGATGAGGTTTTGAGGTAAATTTACCCTTTTCCCTAATTCAACAAGGTCGTGAATCTTCAAAATTTTATTTTTTTCTTTGAGCATGACAGCCTTCAATCCTTTCTCGGCTGCCTGCTGGCAAAAGAATGCAGAGCCGTCATATTTTTTATTGTCGAAAAGAATTTTGGCTTTCTTCAAATCATCTTTTGCTTTTTTCCACCATCTCTTTACTTCTTCTTTCATTTTTCTAAAAAAAAGTATAATGGACAAAATTCCTAATTGAATTTACCTTGCGGGATTTTCTTCTTTGAAGCATTTTATCGAAATCTTTGATTTTTATTTTTAATTAGTATTTCATAATGTTCAATAGTTATTGAGTTATAGTTAATTTTTCACTAGTTAATGTTCTTGTTCTTCTTGCCTTAGACAATACGGCAATCCAATAAAAATTATATTTTCAAAATCAAAAATTAATTATTATTCAAAATCTCACTGATTATTTTTTTAATGCTTTCCTTGTCAATCCCTGCCAATTTCTTCTGTATATCTGGCTTGCCGTGCTCAATAAACTTGTCCGGAACCCCTATCCTCTTTACATTTGATTTTATCCCATGGTCTTCCAGCAATTCAATCACGGCTGAGCCAAATCCTCCATTAATTGTGCCCTCCTCAATCGTGATTATGTTTTTAATTTTTTGCGCATATTGTAAAATTAATGTTTCATCCAAAGGCTTTGCAAACCTTGCATTGATGATCGTTGCCCTGCACTTTAATTCATCAACTATTTGCATTGCATCATAAAGAATTGGGCCTATGCCTAAAATCAGCAGGTCATTGCCGTCTTGCAGCACTTCCCCCTTTCCTACTTCAAGCTTTCTGAACTCAGCATCCAAGCCAGCGCCAATGCCGGAGCCTCTTGGATACCTTAAAGCGCAAGGCCCTTCAAGCAAGGTTGCTGTATAGAGCATATGCTGCAGCTCATTCTCATCTTTTGGGACCATTATTGTCGCATTCGGTATAGCCCTGAAGTAAGCAATGTCAAACGGGCCATTATGAGTCGGGCCGTCATCTCCCACCAATCCAGCTCTGTCCAAAGCGAATATAACCCCAAGATTTTGCAGGCATACATCGTGAATGATTTGGTCGTATGCTCTTTGCAGGAAGGTTGAGTAAATTGCGCAGACCGGCTTCATCCCGGAAATCGCCATCCCGGCTGCAAAAGTGACCGCATGCTGCTCTGCAATGCCGACGTCAATTGTCCTGTCAGGAAAATGCTTTTCAAACTTGTTTAAGCCTGTGCCGCTCTTCATGGCAGCTGTTATTGCAACAATTCTTTTATCCTGCTCTGCAATCCTTATCAAGGCATTCGCAAAAGCATCCGTCCATGTCATTTTTGTTGTCGTGACGTATTTGCTTCCATTCACAGGGTCAAAGGGCGACATGCCGTGAAATTTGTCAATGTCTTTTTCCGCAAACTCGTAGCCTTTTCCTTTTTCTGTCTTTATATGAAGTAAAACAGGGCATTTCAAGTCCTTCACATTCTGCAATGCAGGTATCAATTCGTCAAGATTGTGGCCGTCAATAGGGCCGAAGTACTGGAATCCCATGCTCTCAAAAAATAATCCTTGTGTCGCTAATGTCCTCAATAGCTCCTCTGCCTTGCTCAGCCTGCTCACGCTTTCTTCTCCAATGCCCATCTTCCTCAAAAAGTTGCCTGTTTTTTTTCTTAACTCAAAATAGCCTGGATGCAAAACTATCTTGTTAAGGTAATTCGAAACGGCTCCCACATTGGGCGAGATGCTCATCCTGTTGTCATTCAAAATAACAAGCAGGTCTGTCTTTGAAGAGCCTGCATTGTTTAAGCCCTCAAAAGCCAATCCCGCTGTTATTGCCCCGTCGCCCACAATGGCAACAACCTTATGGCTTTCATTCCTGAAGTCTCGGGCTTTTGCAATTCCAAGAGCAGCCGATATTGCGGTTGACGCGTGTCCTGCGCCAAAAACATCATATTCTGATTCCGCAATATTGCAAAAGCCGCAAACGCCTTTATACTGCCTTAATGTATGAAAATTGTCCCTTCTTCCCGTGACAAGCTTGTGAGGATAAGACTGGTGCCCTGTGTCTATCACTATCTTGTCGCAAGGCGCATCATAAACATAGTGTACTGCCAATGTCAATTCAACAGCCCCTAATGGGCCGCCTAGATGGCCCCCGTTCTTAGAAACTACTTCAAGGATCTTTTCCCTTATTTCCCGGGCAAGGATTTTAAGCTGCTCCCTGCTCAGCCTTTTAAGCTCTTTTGGAGAGTTTATAGTATCAAGAAGGCTTGTAGTCTTTACTCCATTAACTTGCACCTCATCAGCAATTTGCTGCCCAAAAAGAGAGCTTTGCGATTTCTTCGATGACAGCAGTTTCTTCAGAGGCTTATTACTATTCATTAAACACCCCTTGGGTAAGCGAAGGTCAACTTAACTTTATAAAGCTTGTGGAAGTTGTAAATTATTGAATAATTCAGAATTGCATACAAGACAAAACCAAAAGATATATTTAAAAACCACTACTTATTCCCATTTTTATTACCCGTCACACTACCTAGGTAGGAGGGATTAAATGGACAAAGAGCAGATACTTGCAGCATTAGCAAAAGCAAAGGAGATTTCTGATAAAAGGAACTTCACCCAAAGTATTGACTTAATTATCAACCTAAGAGGGCTTGACTTAAAGAAGCAGGAGCACCAGATTGACTCGTTCATCACGTTGCCGCATTCAAGGGGCAAGAAAGTGAAGATATGCGCGCTTGTTGGGGCGGAGCTTGGGGAGCAGGCAAAAGGCATATTTGATTCTGCTATATTGTCTGACAATTTTGAAAGGTACAAAGACAAGAGAGAAATCAAGAAAATTGCAAACAGCTTTGACCTCTTTGTTGCACAAGCCAATATTATGCCAAAAGTCGCTACCGTGTTTGGAAGGGTATTTGGCCCGAGAGGCAAGATGCCCAACCCCAAATCAGGTGGATTAGTTCCGCCAAATGCCAACCTAAAGCCAGTTTATGAAAAGCTGCAAAGAACAATAAGGGCAAATGCAAAAACAGCACCTTTGGTGCAATGCGGCATTGGAACAGAGGATATGGACTCAAATGAAATAGCTGAAAACGCATTGGCTGTTTACAGTTCATTGCTGCAAGCGCTGCCAAATGAAAAGCACAATGTCAAGAGCATTTACATAAAACTGACAATGGGCAAGCCTGTCAAAGTAGGAGAAAAGATCGAGTTGGCTAAAGAGGCTAAGTAAGATGCCAGAAGCGATACACGCCCATGTTGCACCTTATAAGAAGGAGATTGTGAGCAATCTTGCTAATTTGATTACTGACAATCCTATAATTGCGGTTGTCAATATGGAAAATCTCCCGGCCCCTCAATTGCAAACCATGAGGGCGCAGCTTAGAGGCAGCTTTTATATCACAATGACAAAGAGAAGGCTCATAAAGCTTGCAATTGAGCAAACTAAATCAGAGAAAAAAGGCATTGAAAAGCTTGAAGCTCATTTAGCAGGCATGCCTGCCCTGATATTCACAAAAGAGAATCCATTCAGGCTAAGCAAGACACTTCAGAAAAGCAAGAGCCCGGCGCCTGCAAAGGCTGGCCAAACAGCGCCAAGGGACATAATGGTAAGCAAAGGAGCAACTTCATTTGCGCCAGGCCCAATCATAGGAGAGCTTGCAATGGCAGGGATTAAGTCAGGAGTGGAAGGTGGTAAAGTCGCAATAAAAGAGGATACTGTTGTCGTTAAGGCAGGAGAGAAGATAAAGCCCAAAGTTGCTGAGATTTTGACAAGATTAGGAGTACAGCCAATGGAGGTTGGCTTGGATTTGGTTGCTGTTTATGAGAATGGATTAATATACACAAGGGATATCCTGTCTATTGATGAAAATGAGTACAAAAGCAGATTGATGAATGCGTCAAGATGGGCGTTTAATCTTGCAAATTATGCCGCTTATCCGGCAAAAGAGACAATAAGGCTGCTTGTTGGAAAAGCTTACAATGATGCAAAAGCGCTTGGAATTGCGCAAAGCATTTTTGATGCTGAGGTCATAGACATTTTACTGGGCAAGGCGGAGCAGCAAATGTTAAGTTTGGCAGTAACAGCAAATATAGAAGTTGTTAAGACAAAGCCTGAACAAAAGGAAAAAATAGAAACTCACTCAAAACCCGAAGAGGCAAAGGAATCATCCGACTTAAAAGCTCCGACAAGAGAGGAGCTTGAGGCAAACATCAAAATGAGGGAAAAGCAGCAGGAAGTAAAAGAAGTTGAAAAGATATACCATGAGCTTCATAAGAAAGCGATTGAAGAGCAGGATAAGAAATAAACATTAACTAAAAATCAATTATACTCACGGACAAAAATAATTATACAATAGTTGTCCGTTCGTAATAAGCAAAAGACATATCTTTTGTCTAAAAATTTGTGTCTTTTGCTATAAGATAACTTACAACAGTGATTTAAAATAAAGTTAAAAATTTAATGCGGCATGCGGTAAGATAACAAATATAACAACAAATCAAGTCTATATCATTAAAAATATAAAGAAAATAAAAATTGAGAATAACGGAGGAACAAAAAATGGAGTATATATACGCAGCTATGCTGCTTCACAAAGCAGGACAAAAGGTGGATGAAGCATCTGTTAAGAAAGTGCTTGAGGCAGCTCACGTGAAAGTGGATGACACAAGGGCAAAAGCGCTTGTAGCGGCCTTGGAAGGGGTCAACATAGACGAGGCAATAGAAAAGGCAGCTATGCCTGTTGCAGTAGCAGCTCCGGCAGCAGAGCACAAGGCTGAAGCAAAAGTTGACCATGCAAAAAAAGCAGCTGAAGAGAAGAAATCAGAAGAGCAGGCTGCCATGGGTTTGGGCGCGTTATTTGGCTGAAGGTATGAAGTTGCTGAATCAGGTTTATGGCATCGCAGCAAAATCCAAAAAAGCTAGTTGAAGAACTTGACAAGCACAGGGTAGAGGTATCAAAATTAAGAAGCCAGCTTAACGATCTTGACAGGGAAAAAGAGTCATGGTTCAAAAAAAAGGGAGATTATTCTAGTAATATAAGAGAGTCAATACAGAAAGTAAAAGGCAGCAAGGCGAAAAGGGACTCATTGACACAGGAAGTAAAAGAGCTAAAGGCAAAAAGAGACAGCATAAATAATGAGATAGCCTCAAAATTAAAGAAATTCGATGAGGTTAAGAAAAAAAGGGCATCTCTTTTTAAATCGCTGAATATTAAAGAGCCATCTTCTAAAATCAAGCAGAATATTGAAAAGCTGGAATTCATGATAGAGACAGAGCCAATGCCTTTTGACAAGGAGCAGGCTTTGATGAAAAAGATAAAAGAGCTGAAAAGCCTTTATGGGGATGCAAGCGTTCTTGACGAGGCAGATAAAGGGCTAAAGAATATCTCTGATGAAATCAGGAAAATGGAGGAAGAAGCAAA
>JACPTD010000048.1 GCA_016192955.1 Candidatus Woesearchaeota archaeon
CGTACATTTCCATCTCTGCTTCTTTCCAGCTTTATTGTACCTCCAGCCATTGCGTGCTATACAATCCACCCCTTTACAAAAGGGCATTTTGGCCTTTCCATAGACATCACCGAGTTTTTCTAGAATCAGTTGTTTATAAATATCCCGAAGACTTTGGAGAATCCCTCTCCACGACTTTTAGTGTGTTTATGATGATGATAAGTAAGTGTTAAACCGAAAACTTAGCCTTCATTCTTACGCATAATCTTGGTAGATTATACATACTTTACTACATAAAGCCCAGAACTCATAAGTTTTCTGGCAGAAAAAAACTCCGCTCACCATACAAAGGTGTTGCGGTGCTCATCAAAGTCCTCCGCCAGCTCTGAAAGGGATGAGGGCAGTCCGTACTATTTTTATAGTTAATTTAGCTTAATTTCACTTTTTCATCAATTTCAACAGCTCCTCTTTTTTCTCCCTCATTAGCTTCTCGGAATCAGCTTCCAAATTCAGCCTTAACAACGGCTCTGTGTTGCTTGGCCTCACATTAAACCACCAGTCATCAAATTCTATTGTGATGCCGTCAAGCTTTGAGATTTTTTTGGGGCTTTGCTTTTTGTAAATTGCCTCAAGCTCCCTTAATTTTGCATTTTTGTCTTTTACCCCTACATTAGTTTCTTCAATCGTGAAATATTTCCTGAATTCATCCAGCAATTTTGATAATGGCTTGTTCTCATTTGAAACAATCTCAGCAACGATCAAGCTGGTTATAATGCCAGAATCAGCGCGGTAATTGTCCCTGTAGTAATAATGGGCTGAATGCTCGCAGGCAAAAATCGCGTTAGTCCTGCGCATTGTCTCTTTGATGAATGAATGGCCAACCCTCTCTATTACCGGGATTCCGCTGTATCTTCTTATTGTTTCTGGGACAATGCGGCTGCAGACCAAGTTATGGATTATTTTTTGTCTTGGGTTTTTGGCTAAAATGTTTTTTATAATCAAAGAAGAAACCAAGGAGCTGTTTATAATGGCGCCGTTTTCATCCACAAAAAAGATCCTGTCAGCATCGCCGTCAAAAGCTATTCCAAAATCGCAATTTTCCTCTTTCACCTTTTTTTGCAGATCAGCCAGGTTTTCACGCTTGATTGGGTCTGCGGGATGGTTCGGGAAATTCCCGTCTAACTTGAAATAAAGCGGGGCAATCTTTACCGGCAGATTCCTATAGACCAAAGGGATGATCTTTCCTGCCATCCCGTTGCCGGCGTCAACCGCAATTTTCAGTTTTCTTAATTTCCTTATGTCAATAAATTTTTTGACGTGATTGGCGTAATTTTTCAGAATGCCTTTTCTGATTATTTTTCCATTTTTTTTTATATTAATTTTTTTATAATCTTCATTCTCAATTATTGATTTTATCCTTTGCAGTCCGGTGTCCTCATTTATTGGAACTGCGTTTTCCCTGCAGAATTTTATTCCGTTATACTGCGGCGGATTATGGGAAGCCGTGAACATCACAGCAGGCTTGCGCAAAAAACCAGAGGCAAAATAAACAGCATCTGTGCAAACCTGCCCTATGAAGATTGCGTCAGCGCCCTGCTCTGCAACCCCTTTCATAAAAGCCCTGCTTAATTTTGGAGAAGAAATTCGCATGTCAGTTCCAACTACAACATTTTTTGCTCTTAGAAAATAAACAAAAGCCCTGCCGATTTTATATGCAGCATCCTCAGTCAAATTTTGCCCGTAAATGCCCCTTACGTCATAGGCTTTGAAGATTTTCGAGAGCATTTTATTTAATACCCAAATCCGCTTCATCCTCTTCAAATTGAGTTATGCCTTTCCACTTCTTCTCTGCGATCTTGTACCTTTCTATATTACCAATATCAAACCACTGGCCTGCAAATGGAAATCCCCTAAGCCTGCCCATCCTGGCCAGTTTTGGAAATATATCTTTTTCAAGCATTGAAAACCCATCGGGAATCATGCCGATAACTTCGGGCTCAATGATATAGAAGCCCGCATTAATAAGGTTCGAAGGGGGATTAGCCGGCTTTTCCACGAACTCCATAATCCTTGAGCCGTCAAGCTTTGCAACACCATAATGCGAAGGATCGTCAACAGTTGTCAAGGCAATTGTTGCAAGCGCATTTTTTCTTTTATGCAGCCTGAACATTCTCGGGATGTTGATATCCTTCAGCTCATCGCCGTTTGAAACAATAAAACTGTCTTTAAGGAATCCTTTTGCCAGCTTTAACGGCCCTGCGGTTCCGAGAGGCTCGCTTTCCTCAACATAAGCTATGTTCATGCCCAATCCGCTTCCGTCTCCAAAATGCTCCTTTATCTTGTCTTTTAAGTAGCCTACAGATAATGCCACATCCCTTATGCCGTACTTCTTTAACAAATCAAACAAATGCTCTGTTATTGTTTTGCCTTGCACTTCAAGAAGGGCTTTTGGAATTTTGTCTGTCAATGGCCTGAGCCTTGTGCCTCTTCCGCCAACCAAAAGCACAGCATTGCTTGGGATATTTGTTCCAAGAGATTCGGCTAGCAGCAATTCTATCTCCTGCGACCTGTTCTTTATGCCAATGCCATCAATTCTTTTGTCTATCTGGCTTATCAGATTCTTGTCAAGAGTTATCGTGATGCGCTCTTTCATTATTGCCCCCTGCTTTCATTGTTTTTAATCTTATTTATAAAGCTTTTGGTTTTTGTATGATAAAGTATGATAAATGGAAAAGTTTATATACAAGGGCTGATAATCGGCTTTTGGGGGTTGTATGGATAGAAATCTGGCTTTGGATTTTGTAAGAGCAACAGAGGCTGCTGCACTAAGCTCAGCTTTGTGGATGGGCAAGGGCAATGAGAAGGAAGCGGACCAGGCTGCTGTTGAAGCAATGAGAAAGGCTTTTAGCATAATAGATATGGATGGTACCATTGTCATTGGCGAAGGCGAAAGGGACGAAGCGCCGATGCTGTATATCGGCGAGAAAGTCGGCTCTGGAAAAGGCATGAAGCTTGACATAGCTGTTGACCCTCTTGAAGGCACGACAATAACAGCAAGAGGCGACCCAAATGCAATGTCTGTTTTTGCAGCAGCTCCCGCAGGATGCCTGCTGAACGCGCCTGACACTTACATGGACAAGATTGCAGTAGGCCCAAAATGCATTGGCGCTGTTGATTTGGACGCTTCTGTGGAAGAAAATTTGCATGCTGTTGCCGAAAAGCTTGACAAGCCTATCGATGAAGTCACTGCCATAGTAATGGACAGGGATCGCCATAAGGAGCTGATTGAAAATATAAGGAAATGCGGCTCAAGAATCAGGCTGATAAGGGACGGCGACATAGCAGGGGCTTTGGCTCCTTCAATAGAGGATTCCGGAGTTGACATTTTGATGGGGATTGGAGGAGCGCCTGAAGGAGTGATTGCCGCTGTTGCGCTAAAATGCCTTGGCGGCGAAATACAGGGGCGACTGAAGCCAAGAAACGAAAACGAAATAGAAAGGGCAAAAAAGATGGGCATAAAAGACATAAGCAAAAAACTGGCAATGAGCGATTTGGTGCGCAACAACGAAGCAATGTTTGCAGCAACTGGAGTTACAGACGGCACAATATTAAAAGGTGTTCAGTTTTTAAGCCATGGCGCAAAGACCCATTCAATTGTAATGCGCGCAAAGACAAAAACAGTCAGGTTTATAGAAGCCCATCACACATTCGAGCATTTTCCGGATTATTAATTTGATAATAATGTCCGAAGGACAGATTGAAATAAGATGAATGCAAATTCAAAAATAAAAATAATGGGTGGGGCTTATGGGCAATGAATTAAAACAAACAATCAAGGAGATGGTTGCTGTTGGAAAGGGGATTTTGGCTGCGGATGAAAGCGTTAAGACTGCGACAAAAAGGCTGGCAAGCATCAATGTTGAGTCAACAGAGGAAACAAGAAGGCAGTACAGGAACCTGATGCTTACATCTCCTGAAATTGAAAAGTACATTTGCGGTGTGATTCTCTTTGAAGAAACCTTAAGCCAGAAATCCGACAGCGGCATCTTGTTTCCGAAGCTTTTAGCCCAAAGGGGCATTGTTCCAGGAATCAAGGTTGACGAGGGCTTGGCGGAATTTGAAGGCTCGATTGAGCAATACACAAAAGGGCTTGATGGATTAGGGGAAAGGCTGGAAAAATACAAGGAATATGGCTGCAGGTTTGCCAAATGGCGGGCAGTATATTCTATTTCTGAAACAACCCCTACAGAAATGGCAATAAGAAGAAACGCGCAGGACCTTGCCAAATATGCGAAAACCTGCCAAGAGCACGGTGTTGTGCCGATAGTCGAGCCTGAAGTCTTGATTGACGGCGCTCATTCGATTGACGCTTGCCATAAAGCTACTGAGAAGGTTTTAAGGGAAGTTTTTTCAGCGTTGAAAAGGGAAAATGTAATGATTGATTGCGCTATATTAAAGCCGAGCATGGTCATTTCAGGAAAGGAAGCGAATAACAGGGCTGGTGTTGATGAAGTTGCAAAGCGCACAATAAAAGTTTTGAAGGCGAATGTTCCTCCAGAGCTTCCGAGCATTAACTTCCTTTCCGGAGGGCAGACCCCGCAGGAGGCAACTGCCCACTTAAACAGGATGCACACTTTAAACGAGAGCTTGCCATGGTATGTAAGCTTTTCTTATGCAAGGGCATTGCAGGATCCTGCTTTAAAGGCGTGGCAGGGCAAAGATGAAAATATAAGGGCAGCGCAGCAGGCTTTCCTGAAAAGGGCAAAGCTTAACAGCCTGGCTGCAATGGGCAAGTACAAAGAGGAAATGGAAAACATGGATTTGGATATGGCAATTTTAAATTAAACAAAACTATAAAAAACATTGAAATGAACATTAACTAAAAAACGCATTAACGAAAAAATCAATAAAAATAAACAAGGTGAAAAATATGTTTGGAACAATAAGTAGAGCAAGAATAAGTGATTGTATAGGGAAGATTCGCAGTATGATAAAAGATGCTAAAAGCAATGCTCAACATTAGTTAAAATGAATGGAACACCCCAAAAATGGAAAGTAATAACATTAGAGGTAATATTGGCATTATCACTATCTGGATGTGCCTATTTAACCCCATTAGGACCAGGAGTTTACAACATTCCTCCGCATAAATTAATAATTGCGCCAGCAAGTGAAGTTGCTGCTCAATACACAGAAAGAACTGGAAATTCAGTTGGTACTCATATGGTGGTAAGGGGATTTTATGACCCCGGAACAGGTCAAATATGGTGTGCAGGTGATTACACGCAGGCACAATGCTATTTTGAAGAAATCAGACATTTGATTGGAAATCTTACAGAAACTCATAGAACTGGAAAAATCAAAAAGTGGTGAAAATAAATAATAAAGAAGGAAAAAATCTCGATAGAGAACTATAGATAAAAATTATTGAATGGTGGCAAAAATGGCAATAAAAGTCGGAATTGTGGGTTACGGGACAATTGGAAAAAGAGTCGCTGACGCAGTTGCGATGCAGAAAGACATGAAACTTATAGGGGTTACTGCGCACTCTTACAGCTTCAACACAGAGGTTGCTAAGGCGAAAGGCTATAAGATATTCACTGCAAATGGCGATGCTGACTTGAAATTAAACGGGATTAATCCAGATGGTGACATAAACCGCCTTATTGAGGAAGCTGACATTATCGTTGATGCAACGCCAAAAGACATTGGAAGGGAAAACCTTGAAAAGCTTTACAAGCCAAGTAAAATAAAGGCTATTGTTCAAGGGGGTGAAAAGCACAAGGCAACAGGCACAAGCTTTGTCGCGCAGTGCAATTATAACGAGGCATTAAACAAGGATTATGTGAGGATTGTGAGCTGCAATACGACCGGATTGTGCAGGACTCTTGATGCCGTGAACAAAAAATACGGCATTGCAAGCGTGCACGCAACAATGATCAGGAGAGGCGCAGACCCGGGCGACATACACCACGGGCCTATAAACGCAATAGTCCCTGTTTTGGAAATGCCAAGCCATCACGGGCCTGATGTGCAGACTGTATTGCATGATGTTGAGATTTTCACAACCGCTTTAAGCGTGCCGTCAACCCTGATGCATCTACACACATTGACAGTTGACTTGAAAAAGAGAGCTGCTGTTGATGATGTTGTGGAGCTTTTCAAGAATTCCACAAGGATAAGGATTGTGAGGAACGCGGAGCATTTGCGCTCAACAGCAGAGATTATAGAGTTCGCAAGGGACTTGGGAAGGCTAAGAGGGGATATGCCAGAAATCTGCGTCTGGCAGGAGGCAATCGGCATAACTCGAAACTCCCACAACAAGCTGCTTTACATGCAGGCAGTCCACCAGGAATCTGATGTCATACCAGAAAATATTGACTGCATACGCGCAATGATGGGATTCAAGGACGGCTTGAAGTCAATTAAAATGACAAAACACTAAAAGTAAAATTCAAAAATGGGGAATTCAGCCCTATCACACCAGTTAATGGAATAGAAGAAGGAGAAACAGTGGAAGTAATTCTCAAAAAAAGCATTAAATATTTGGAATTTGTAGGTATGTGGAAAGACAGGACAGACGTAAAGAACGGACTCGAATATGTAAGGAAGGTTAGGCATTGGGACAGATTTAATTAAAAATGAGTTACTTAGTAGATACAGATATTCTTATAGATGTAAGCAAGGGAAGCCAAAGGGCTGTAGAATTTCTTGACGGGCTTGAGAATAGCAGAATTTCCATAATATCGGCTATGGAACTGATAGTTGGAGCGAGAAATAAAAAAGAAATTGGAACAATAGAAGAATTTTTATCAAATTACGAAAGATTGCTTATAAATGAGGAAATCGCAATAAGAGCGCTTGAATTAATTAAACAGCATTCGCTCTCAGATGGACTTTCTATTCCTGATGCATTTATTGCAGCTACAGCTATTAATAAAAATTTGACACTTACAACTAAGAATATAAAACATTTTAAAGTTATAAAAGACATTAAACTTAAAGTGCCAAGTTATTAAAAATCAATTGATGTCAAAAACAATAGTTTTGGGATAAAGTGATTATTTAATCAGCAATTTTACTTATGTTTTTCTACGGTTTGTGGTAGTTTCCATGATTAGTTATAACATGGCATCCTCCGCAAAATTCAATATATGTTTTAAAAATCTTATTTCTAAATTCTGGTCTGAATACCTCAGCTTCAGGACCAAAATATAACTGGATTGGCCTATCGGTCGCGCTTGATCTTCGCGGAACATAGCCTAGTATTGTGATTCCCACAGTCCATGGTTTTTCTCCCTTATGTATGATCTTCTTTTTTTATTTTCTTACCATAGGGTAATCCCCTTCTCTGATCCTATGATCAATAAAATCGCCTGCGCTGTTTCTACCTTGGTGTCTAACCGGCCAGCCTTGGTAAACTACTGGCTGTGTGTTTTGAGTATTGCAAAAATTAGTGTTCAGAACAAAAACTAATCCTGCAATTCCTCCTAAAATTCTCCTATTCATGCCTATTTCCCCTCAAATCAAAACTCGTAGCATCATTTATTCTGACATTAATCTCGTCTCCTAAATTAAAATCCCCTTTAACAACAACGGGCTTGTAGCAATAGTTCCTGCCAATCCAAGAGTCATTCTTGCCTTTCTCATCAATCAAAATCTTTCCTTCCCAGCCAACCCATTTCGTATTTTTTTCAAATGCTATCTTTCTGAATTCGCTTGCCATTATTCTTGACCTTTGCTTCAATGTATTTGTTGAAAGCTGCCTCATTTTTGCCGCAATAGTGCCTTCTCTTGCAGCATACCTTGATAGATTCAGCACATCAGGCTTTATTTTTTTAATGGCATCTAATGAATCTTCAAATTGCTGCTCTGTTTCAGACGGGAAACCGACAATGATGTCAGTTGAAATTGTGATTTCTGGAACCTCTTTTCTGAATGCCTCAACAACCCTAATAAAATCTTCAACTGCGTATTTTCTATTCATCAACTTCAATATTTCATTATTGCCGGACTGCAATGGTATATGCAGAAATTTAAACATTTTTGGATGCCTGTAAATCTCTATCAAATCTTCTAAAATCGGGATAGTGTTGCCGGGATTCATCATTCCAACCCTTAATTTAAAATCCACGGGCACAGATATAATTTGCTGCAACAATTCAACAATTTTTTGCTTCCCTCCCTGCTCAACCATGTAAGCTCCTGTATCATTGCTTGTGAGCCATATTTCCCTGCAGCCTGCTTTCAGATGCTCTTTCACATCCTGCCTTATTGCATCCATAGGATAGGAAAAAAGCTTTCCCTTGACTAATTTAGTTGAGCAGAATGTGCAGAAATAATTGCAGCCGTTCAAAATAGGAACAATCCCAATTACAGGATTTTTTCTCAGAGACGGAAGATCAACCTTTTGCTCGTATTTTTTGTCCAATAATTCAAGAACATTTCCATTAAGCGAATTTTCAACAACGGTTGCAATTCTTCCAAAATTGTGGGTGTTGACAAAGCTTATACCTTCATCAATTTGCTTTATTTTTGGTGCGATACTTTCAGTTATGCATCCTGCTACAATTAATTTTTTTTCTGGGCGCAATTTTTTTAATTTCCTTATTTCCCTTAATGCTGTTGTATCCCCCTTTACTGTGCATATATTGACGACATTGATGTCAGCATGGTTTTTATTGTGCGCAACTTCGTAGCCGGAGTTTTCCAGCATTCCTGCCATTAATTCCGATTCTCTTAAATTAGAGCTGCAGCCTTGGGTGATTATGTTGATTTTTGGCATAAAATAGAAGAATAATTTGTTGGATTTTAAAGGTTTTGATAAAAATTGTGAAAAATTTACATTTAATTTTTTGCGAACGATTAACTATTTATGTTATTACATAGCAGTAGATAAAAAACGAAAGATTTAAAAACTATTTTGAATTTGCATAGTTACTATGGGAGAAGAATTAGTTAGACCTGATGTAAGTATTGTTAATGCGTTTGGAGCTATTAGTTCCTCACTTAGTCTTGAACAACTCTACCAATTTTTTCATGAAAGATACAGGGCTGCTGCAAGTCATGAGAAAGTGGTAATGGAAAGATTAGCAACAGATGATATCCACCTTAGAGTTATAAAAGGATTCTATGATGAAGTTAGGAGAGGTTCACAAAGCGAGACTTTGGCGCGTAGAGATATTGAAGTTTTTGATGATGTTTTTGGAGATGCTGGGATAGAAGGAACAGTAAAAACATTCGATGAATTGAAAGAGGCATATCTCAGAGCCAAGAGATTGCAGGCATTAAGTGATGATATTAATCAGCTCAGAGAGCATCATCAATCAATAAAAAGCACATTAGATGGCATCCTCAAACAAAAAAGGCCTGAATTGAGATTGATTATCGAACCAGAATTTCCATTAAGTGAAGGCAAAATTAAAGTATCTGTCCAAAATCCAATAAACCCTGCTGACGCAGTTCTTTTATCCTACATATTTACAGGGAAAGTGCCAACTGGATATCATATCCTTGAGAAAGATGGTTTTAGACCATTACACTATGGGCAACTTTTAGTTGATGCTTTTGGTGGCGATGGAATTATTTTAAGGGAAAAGTATCCAGCAACATTCAATTTTAAGCCTCTTGGATCGCAATTCGATTCTCACACTGAAGCAAAAAATTATATTGAAAAAGGAATTCAGCACGTTACAGGCAGAAATTTAGTAGTAAGCAATGACCTCCATATACCTGCCGGGGTTATTCCAGGAGAAAATGGCACACCTGATAAAGATAATAGTACATACTTTGCCTTTACTCATCAAGATACTTACCGTGATATGGACAAATTATATTTAGTAATGGCTGGACCAAGGGAAGTAACGGGACACCAGATGCCCGCTAGTATGCATGTCTTTTATGTTTTTAGAACCTTATTTAGTCCGGAAGAATTTGGACGATACGCAGCAAGAGTGTTAAAACCTTTGCACGATGATGGAAAATTATCAATAAGAATAGGATAATAATCTTGTCTAATATCATTATTTAACATATTTGCTTCTCGCCTTTTCCATTATCCAGCTTGTCAAAACCCTTGTTTCATATTCATCAGGAGTATGAATGCTTTCGTGAATGTCCACCATTCGCGCAGTCTTGCCGACTAAATCAGCCCTTCTTCCCATGAAGTTTTCTCCAAGGTAGGTGAAGCCGAGAACACCGCCCATCATTGTTTCCGGCAGAATATTAAGCCATTTTAGCGGAACCCTGTTGGACATGTCTTCTTTGTCTTCGATATGTTTTTTCATGTAGCCTTTCAGCTGCTGCCTGTAGGTTATGCTTAACCTTTCTTCGCCATATTCATCCTCATACAAAAGCCTAATGCTGTATGGAACAACATTATCTTTTGCATCTTTTTTATTGGCCCTTTCAGCGGAATAAACCTCTTTCTCATTCTTGCTTATTGATATTTTTAATTTATCTTCATGCTGGTTTTCCTCATATTTTATGGAGAGCGAATATCTGCCTGATTTACTCTTATTTTTCGTTCTCGTCAGCTTTAAGTTATAGAGAATATCATTTTTGCCAATCCCGACGCTTTTTCTTGCTTTGACATTTTCGCTTAAATTTTTCAGCAGCAGGGATTCAAGCTCCTGCACATCCTTATAACTTATTTTTGGCTTGTTGACAACATTCTCAAGATTATCCGTTTTTTGTTTTTTTTGTGGATTTTTAATGCCAATTTTTTTGCCTATAAATGGAACTGCGTAATCAAGCAAAGTTGACAATAATTCCAGTTCAATCCTTTCTATCGCTTTGCTTTTATTCATTTGCCCTGTTAAAAACTTTAATTGCCTCTTGAATTAGTCTTTCAGCTTCTTCCTTTTTATCAGAATCACTTATAATCCTAAAAATACTGCCTTCTGTTTTTGAAGCCCTGAACCAGACAAAAGAGCTTTTTCCAGTAATGACCTTTAAGCTTCCCTTAATTCCACCAGCTTCTTTAATCTCAAACCCCTTTGCCGAATAATAATCCTTTAAATATTTTTTAATGGCGTCGTGCTTTGGTTTTTCAAAATTCATGTTTTTCCTCACTGCGTGATATTTTGGCAATTCCCCAATTATGTCATGCAGCCTTTTTTCTTTTTTTGCTGCAATTAACAAAATCAGCAGCAGGGTTAAGATTCCATCCCTGCACCTTGAGGGATGTATTATGACGCCGCCGCTGGTGCCTTCACCTCCAACAACAGCCTTTAATTTATGCATTTCTTCAACAACATTTGTTTCGCCTACCTCGACTTCCTTAATCTTGGCTCCATATTTTCTAACTATATCGCTGACAACGTTTGATGTTGCATCATTCACAACAACTGCGCTGTTTTTTGGGTTTTTTGCATTTGATAATATTTCATCAACAACCAGCGCAAGAATATAATTGCCAGAAAGCAACTGGCCGTTATTCAATAAAATCTCAACCCTGTCAGCATCGCAGTCAAAGCCCGCTGCAAAGTCAGCATTATTCTCGTCAATTAGATTTTTCAAATAAACCATGGAATCTTCTGTTGGCTCAACTGCCCTGTTAAAATTTCCGTACTGCATATTGGCGCCAACAACGCTTACCCCTACGCTTTCAAGAATCTTTTTTGCAATTGCGGCAGTTCCTCCATTCGGGTCAAGAACAATTTTTTGCCCTGAGCTTTTTATTTTCTGAATATTTTCCCTTCCTACAATGCCTAGAATGAATTCCGAATAGCCATTTATTGCTTCAGCGTTTTTTTCAGTTATTTTCCTGTCCTGTATTTTATGAAAATTCTTAAGGGTTTTAATTTTGAAATTGTTAATGACAAG
>JACPTD010000049.1 GCA_016192955.1 Candidatus Woesearchaeota archaeon
CGCGTTGGCGTCGCCTAGATTTTTATAGGATTTTTGATTATTTTTTAATTTTTATGAATAGAAGTAATTATTGGATGAAGCTTACAAATGCCAAATCTTTATAAAGAGGGAAAAATTCTAAAGTTATTATGTCAAAACTTGTATATTTAATTGAGGACGTTGATGCTAAAAGATTTGGCACTGATCCGTATGGTAAAATTCATATCCCATTTTCTCGAATTGGCCAATTTCTTCAGCATTTAGGATTTCAATTAGGAGATTTAACAATAGACCATGTTCTCGTGGATGTGAAAGTTCCGATAAGGGATTTCGAAGATTATTTTTATCCAAAGGACAATCCAGATGCAAAACTTTTCAAAAATCCCAAGCCATGGACTGTAAGAGACACGGAAGACTACTATGATGCAATAAGTATTTCTAATAGTGATTGGTTTCGATATCAGACTATTGTTAGACAAGGAGATACTGTACACGGAGGTACTGAAGGATATTCCCACTTGGTTCGTGATAGAAGGCTTCACGGTATGCTTAGAGTATATGTAAAAGATGATGGAGACTACAAATCTCCTTTTTTTGTTATAACTAATCCTGAATCCTCAGTTGAAGTAATTGGCGCATTTAATACCTTAGGTTGCAATGTAGAAAAAATTCCTGACAGCAAACTGCAAGCTCGCCTACAGAGGCCTACACAAGAAAGTTCGCCTAATGCTATAAAATTCTAGCGTCAAACCCTTTCTCTTCTTTGAACTTCGTCTAATCTGAGGTATTAGGCAAACTTTTTTAATAATTGATTTCTGGCACAATCTAAGAACTCGCAAGTGTTGAGAAATTAACCTCGACTGGAATGTCCAATTTAATGTCCTGAAGGTCTTTAGCCCGTTTTTTAAAGCCAAGAATGCCGACACTTTTCACTTCCTCTGATTTCTCATCTATTCTTAGGAATACTCCCGGTTTTACTTCAGAAGCATAGCATTTTGTTGGCTTTCCCACAGAGATTTCCAAAAAATCTCCTTCCTCGTCATAATAAACTCGCATCGGTTCTTTCATTTTATGTTCTTAACAAAATATGTCGTTATTATAAATCTTATGATTATATTTTTCTGTGGGCTGAGCGACGAAGTTGCGAAGCCTACATTTTTTGATGAAACTTTTTTCGATAAAAAAGTTTCTCGTCCTCAAGGGGCGAAACCCTTGTTTTATTTCAGCATTACCTCGACAAAAGCGGAGTATGCCGGTCTTGTGACAAAAACCCCTATTGTAACTCCTATTATTGTGGTTATTGCAAATCCTTTCAGCAGGCCGGCTCCCGCAAATATCAAGGGTATCATGGCAACAACAACAGTTGCGTATGCAAGCATTATTATTACAAATGCCCTCTTGACTTTTTCCCTCCAGTTATAGACATTTGCTGTTTCTCCCTTAAGCGTTTCATCTGTTATGACAATCTGGTCGTCAACGCCTGTTCCTATTGCGACAAGGATGCCTGCAATTGCAGCAAGGTCAATGTTCCAGCCGATGAATGCGGCAACTCCAAGCAGTATTATAACTTCAGAAAGCATTGTTATTAATATTGGGATTGCTATAAGCAGCTTCCAATACCTTACTCCGACAACAACTGCTACTGAGAGAATAGCGAGCAACGACATAAGTATGGCATTTTTGACAAAGCCTTCCCCTAAAACAGGGCTTATTGCATCTGTCTTTACAATATTGAGCTTGACAGGCAATGAGCCGGTTATAAGAATTGTCTGCAGCCTTTTCATATTCTGCAATGAGTTAAAAATGGCTTCCTGGTTGTTTGAGCCTGAGCCGGAGCCTGAGATTGAAATTTGAGTTACTGCCTCTCCTTTCAAGTCAGCCCCTATGTTTAATTCGTCAACCTTTTTGTCGTCAAGAAACAGCTCCAGTTTTTCGCTTAGGTAATCGCTTCTTCCGGAAATTGAGTCATAAACAACAGTTAGCTCTTTTGTTGCCTCTGCCTGCCTCTGCGCGGCTTCCTGGCTCAGGGTTATTCCGAACCTGAAGCGGCAAAACCATTGTGAGCCTGATTGAGAGCAGCCCGCGCTTGGGTCAATTCCAGCTTCGTTTGCGCTTCTTGCAACATAAACAATATCCCTGCCGCCTCTGAAAACAGTTTTATTGCCAACCTTGGCTTCAAATTTTCCTTGCTTTGCCAGAAGATCCTTTACCTCTTCTTCTGTTGCGCCTGCTATCTCCACTACAATGTATTGGTTGCCTGTGCCAAGAGGCGGAGGAAGGTCATTAGCGTCTCTTATTATCAGGTCAGACAATCCATAGACATTAAGCCTTTCCTTCATATTGTCTATGAGAACGCTTATATCAAACTGGCTTAACTTGGCTTCTGGCTGCAAAAGAACCCTTGTGCCGCCCTGCAAGTCAAGCCCCTTTCTCATGTTTGTCCTTGGAGCATCAAAAACCCTTAATCCAATGTCCTCAGTTCCAATGCTTATCTGCTTTGTTTTAGGAACAATAATCTTTTTTGCTGTTGTGTCATTGATTAAATGGATTGTGCCGTTTATTGTGAGATTTCTTTGAACTATTTCTGTTACCTCTCTTTCTTCTGTCTCATTCAGCTCAACAGTTTCAAACTTTTCTCTTGTCACAAGCCTGTAAGAAGTTTTAGTTGTCTTTATCTGAATTGACCTGTTTGGGCCCAATGTTGATACATATTTGTTGTACTCCTCAACATTATTGATTGGAACATTGTTGATTGAAATGATTATTTCTCTTGCAACAGGCTGCACATTCGGCTTAGGCTGCGGAATCCCTGCAATGCTGGCAGAGCTGTTCATTAAAACGCTTCTTATTGCAACCCCTTTGCTTGAGGTTGGGTGTATGGCTATTAAAGAAATGGCAATAAATGCCGCCAGCAAAATTATTCTCCAGTTTGTTATTAATTTTTTGATTTTGTAGTTCATACTGATATGCCTTTCTTTGCTTTTTTCTCAAGATAAATTCTCAGAAATGCAACATTCTGTATCCATGTATTGAAGATGTCAGCTATTAATCCAATGAGCAGGATAAGCATTATCTGCCTTATGACATCCGATTGTGTAACAGCCAGCGCTACAATTGTTGAGATTATCGCAGTTATTGTCATTGTCATCCCTGTCTTAAACGAGCTTATTATCCTGTCCATCACAGTTCCTTCCTTCCTTTTTAAGACCCTCACTGTCAGTAAGATGTCAGTGTCAACAGAATATCCGATAAGCATCAGGAAAGCCGCTATGCCTGCTGTTCCGATTTTTATGCCCATTATGTTTATAACTGCCAATGCAACAGCCATGTCGGAAAATGCTGCGAGAATAATGGCGATGCTCGGCACAAATGTCCTGAAATAAACCAAAACAACAAGCCCCATAAACAGGAATGCGACTGCCAGCGCAATCAACGATTCCTTGAAAAAGCTTGCGCCTAATGAAGAGCCGATAATTTCAATCCCATATTCAACCTCACTCAGCTCAATTTTCAGCGCATTCTCAACAGATTTCAGTAATTTATCAGCCTGCGCTTTATCGTTTCCGTCAATATCCGCATCAACAATAATGCCGACAAGAGTTCCCGCGCTTTTCAGGCTTCTGACGGAAACGTCATTATCCGGAAA
Source organism: Candidatus Woesearchaeota archaeon (assembly GCA_016192955.1). Taxonomy (GTDB): domain Archaea; phylum Nanobdellota; class Nanobdellia; order Woesearchaeales; family GW2011-AR4. The sequence continues at coordinate 3,626 of JACPTD010000049.1, forward strand.
GCCTGATGAAATCTGCTTTTCAATTTTCGCTGTGTCCAGAGTTCCTTCAAAAGGTATTGTTATGGTAACTCCCCCCTTTAATGACACATCCTTCTTTATGAAATCCCCTGTGCTATAAACCTGATAGCCAATCTGCAGCAGTGCAAGAAACAGCATTATGAAAGGTATGATTAATAGAATCTTGTATTTCTTGTCATAAACCTCAAACAAGGTGTTTTTTATTGATTTTTTTTGCTCAGTGTCTTTTTGCTCCATGTAGATTAACCACCCAAATAACATCACTAATGCATAAATTAGTTTGTAGAAAAAAGAACGGTTAATAAATGTTTTTGTTATTCGTTCAAATTCTTACAGTATTTCTCATAAAATTGGAGTATATCGTCAGTCTTTTTTGAATTTAAGTAATAATGAACTTCGCCAGTTTTCCTTACTGGAATCATCCATTCATCTTTGACTAACTCTTTCAATGCGTCTTTTACTATTTTTTCTCCTACTATATGCTTTGGCAAGCCTTTAAGCGCATTTTCAGTATGTGAACCGCTCCACTTCTGCCACCTCGCAAGTTTTCTTATAATTCTGGCTTTTATGTCAAGTTTTGAGAACATGGATGATTGTAGTGCATCGGCTATTTTAAAATAGTATTGTATTCAAATATTTATTTAGCAGTATATCAATTCTGAGACAATATTGTCTCAAAATAGAAAGATTTATAAGTATGCGTGATTGATTAGTGATTTAATTAACCAATTGATTAACTAAAATGCAAATAAAAAAATCACTGTTCATTGAATTGTTTGGGGATTACCCAACAATAAGAATATTGGACTTCCTATTGACTGAGCGGGAATTAGACTTTTCCATATCAGACATGGCAAGAAATGCAGAGATTGGCAGGGCAACATTGTATAGGATCTGGGAGCAATTAATAAAAAATCAGATTATAATGCCAACCAGAACTATAGGTAAATCAAAATTGTATAAATTAAATATAAAAAATCCAAAAATCAAGAAATTAATAGAAATAGACGATATGCTAATTCTTGAAGAATTGAGAAGTAATGCAGAAAAACAAAAGCATAAAATTAAAGTGATTGTTTAATCATTTCCCACACGCCTTTACATGTCGGAAATCGCAAGAATACATAATTATATAATAAAGGCAACAAATAATTGAGCATAAATTATTGCCTTTACTTATTAGGAACGGACAACTATTGCTCAATTAATATTGTCCGTGAGTATAGTTACGATTTTCGAGCATGCTCAAAAATGCGTTCAATTTTTATCTCTTAGACGCATTTTTGACAAACCCATAAAACAATGGGCTGGGATTTCCCAAGCGAGATTTGAACTCTGGATGAGCTTGAGTTCCAATAAAAAAAGGGTGATTTGGCAGTTCAATGTACTCCATCAGCTTTGTCCTGTCAAACCTTTCGTAATGTCCAGAAAATACTATTCCGCTCTTTTCTAATAAATCAACAAATCTTGGATTGACTTCATATCTGTGCCGATGCCTTTCAAGAACCGTTTTTTTGCCTTTCTCCAAAATGCCAAGCCTGAATGCCTGTGACTTGTCCTTCATCAGCTCGTTTATCCTTTTTTCATCATCTTTTAATCTTCCAGTATCTTCATACAGCCTTAAAATCTGGCTTTTGTCTTTCAGTATCGCAGCATAAGCACCTAGGCGCATTGTGCCTCCGAACATGCTCTTTTCAAGAATCTCTCTTTGCGCAGGCTGCACATCTATGACAGGGGCGCTTGTTTTTGGGCTTACCTCTGTTGTATGCGCGTCCTTTAGCCCGCAGACATTTCTTGCGAATTCGACAACTGCAAGCTGCAGCCCATAGCAAAGCCCAAGATACGGGATTTTGTTGGTTCTCGCAAAATTTATCGCGTTAATCTTGCCCTCAACTCCGGAAGAGCCAAAGCCACCCGGCACAATAATTCCATCATAATTTTTCAGTTTAGTTAATGACTTCTTATCGCTCTCGAACATTTTTGAGTCAAGCCAGTTGATTTCCACGCCTGTGCTTAATGAAGCACCTGCATGAATCAGGGCTTGATTGATTGATATGTAGGAATCTGCCAAATTGTAGTCGCCAATGTCAATGTACTTGCCCACAATGGCGATTTTGATATTTTTCTTAGGGCTCAAAATGTCGTCAACGAGCCTTTTCCATTCCTGCCATTCAGGATTTTTTCTTGATTTCATTCCAAATTCCTTCAGCAGCTTGTCCCCCAATTTTTCCTTTTCAAGGTCCAATGGAATCTGATAGACTGTTTCAATGTCAGGCTCGGAAATGACATGCTCTGATGCTATATTTGCATATGTCTCAATTTTCTTTTTTCTTGGCACGTCCAAAGCTCTTTTTGCCCTGCAGATTATGAAATCAGGAAAGATGCCATGCTCGCTAAGCAGTCTTATTGCCTGCTGCGTCGGCTTTGTTTTCATTTCCTCAATATGGCTTGGAATTGGAAGGTAAGTCACAAGAACGTAACTAAGATTTTGCTTGCCTATATCCCTTTCCAGGCTTTTTAATGCAAACAAAAATGGAATATTTTCATAATCGCCAATTGTGCCGCCTACTTCGATAATAACAAAGTCATGGGAGTCAGAAGCATTCTTAATCCTGTCTTTTATCTCGTCGATTATGTGCGGGATGAACTGAACTGTCTGCCCCAGATACTCTCCCTGCCTTTCCCTGTCAATAACTGCCTTGTAAACCTGTCCTGTTGTTAGGTTATTCCTTTTTGGTATGTCGATATTTAGAAATCTTTCATAAGTGCCTAAGTCCTGATCTATTTCGCCGCCATCATCTGTGACCCAGACTTCACCATGCTCTGTCGGCCTTAAAGTGCCTGCATCATAATTTAGGTAAGGGTCTATCTTTACTGCTGTGACTTTGTAGCCATATTCCTGAAGAATCTTTCCGATTGAGGCGGTTGTAACTCCTTTGCCAACTCCACTCATTACGCCGCCAGCTACAACAATGTATTTAGGCATTTTGCAAATCACCTATTCTTACTTGAGACAAATTTAAAAAATTTAAAAATTCAATCTGTTCGCTTCGCTCACAAAAAATAGTGCTCGGGCTCGCTTTTCTTCCATATCGCTCGCCCTCGCCAATATATTCAATAATATTCAAAAACTTTTTAATAAATAAATTGGGATGAATTCCTGTAATCAAACATCTAGAATTAAGCAATTTGCATTGTCGCATTAATTGGAAATGAAACAAGTTTTATTTATAGTTTATGGTTTCATGAATAAATTGAACTTGTTTTCAATATTGAAAGGAAAATGACAAAATTTAAATCCATGAGGATTATCCTATATTTATTATGCAGCTATCAAAAAAGAAATGCATTCCATGCGAAGCTGGAA
>JACPTD010000050.1 GCA_016192955.1 Candidatus Woesearchaeota archaeon
ACCAACAGCTCGATTTTCAGCTGTTGGTTGAAAATTACGCTGAAATAATAAGGAAAAGGCGCGAGTCGCTTGGCTTGACCCAAAGGGATTTTGCAGGCAAAATAAATGAAAAAGAAGCTACAATACACAAGATTGAAACAAAAGCTTTGGAGCCCTCTCTGGCACTTGCCAAGAAGCTGGAAAAGGCGCTGGGCGTAAAGCTTGTTGAGGAGCATGAAGAAAAACCAAAGCCCTTTAAGAAGCGCAGCATTGAAAGCTTCACTCTCGGCGACTTTATCAAAATTAAAAAATGATTACTTGGCAAATACAAATTGCCTGCATTCGCCGACCTTGCTGAAGGCGCGCAGCTTAAGCCTTTTTTTGAAATGTGCAATCAGCTGTTCCTTGGCATTTTCGCATTTGTCATCATAGGCTCTGCAGGCAAGATCGCATGAATCAAGAAACACAAAATCTGCTTTTCCTGCAATCAGCCTCTCTTTTCTTTCCTCATTGAATACTGGATAGTACATCATCTCATCAATTTTCCTGTTGCTTGAAACTGCAATCATAGGGCTTGAAATCCATATTTTTGTGCCTGTACCTGTTTTCTCCAGCATATCCTGAAATGTATCATATTGGTTTGCCTTGTTGGATTCTTTCTTATAATACCCATATATTGTCACAGAAGATAGCATAAGGGAAACAGCTATGATTGTATAAATGGGCCATATTAAATTGTTGAAGCGGCCGAGAAAAGAGGATATGGCAGTTGACAGAAGGATATACATATAAGGCAATAAAACAATTAAAAACCGCATCTCCTTTTGCTTTATCAGACTGAAGAAAACAAAAAAAAAGATGAAGGCAAATGCAATTAATCTGCTGTTGGCATTTTTATTTTTAAACGCAAGGAATAATCCCAGAATGAACAGTAAATAGAGAAAATTTTCCCTGAACAATTCAATAAGATAAAAGTTTAAGGGCTGTTGGTTGAGCCATCCGCTGTTTTGGCTTAGGTACAGCTGCTGAAAAAACGGGAAAATAGCATTGCCATACATTGCCTGGTTTAGGATTAAAATCGGCGCTATTGCAGCAGCAAACCCAAGAATAATTCTTTTAAGGTTCCTCATGTTTTTTATGTTAAAAAGTAGTGCAGCGACAAAAACAAAAAGCTGCAAATATCTTGTCATAAAAGCTATTCCAAAAAGCATTCCTGAAGCAAAATGCTTTTTGCCAATAAAGAGGTATATTGCCAATAAAGAAAAAAATGTGGAAACCACTTCAGTAAGCATGATGCCATTGAAGAAAAAGAATGTTGGAGAAAAAGCCAAAAATATAGATGACAGCAAGGCTGTTCTGTGATTAAACAGCTTCTTCCCAATTAGATAAGTAAGCAAAACGCATAAGCCTCCAAACACAATTTCAAGTATTCTTCCAAACAATACAGCGATGCCTGATTTCCAAAAAAATCCAAGGACAAGGGGCCAAACAATTGGTCTTGTATACTCCCATAAGCCTGAATTGCCAGAAGAATAGATGTATTTACCCATTCCGATGTAAACGGAAGTGTCCCACCATAAAACATTATAGTTGGCAATTGTCAGCAGCTTGGCAATAAAAAATAAAATTATTACAATAACTATATTGCTTCTCCTCAAAATCATTTTACTGTGCAATCTTCAGTTTTTTCCATGTAATAGCTGCATATCTCATTCAATATTGTGTCCTTGCCCTGAAACTTGCTTTTTGGATTTCCCTCTATGACAATAGTTGGGTACGTGCTTATATTGTATGTCTTCTTAAGCAATGGTATCATTGGCTCTGACTCAAACTTTGAGTCAAATGAGAAAATAAGCAGCTTGTCTTTAAATTTCTTCTTCAAATAAGTCAAGACAAAAGCCTGTTTGTCGCAGTCAGGGCATTCCTTCTCGTCAGAAAAAAAATAAAGTATATTGACTATGTCTGCACCGCAAAGTTTCTTTGTTCTCTCGCCAAGCAGCCAATACCTTATCTGCGCTATTGTATATTCATTCTTGAGTATATCTAGTTCATTTTTGTTCAAGGTTGACTCCCTGTCAAAATTCTCAAGCCTTATCCTTGTTGACTCAAGATTGTTTATGTTCTGCTCAAAAGTCTTTTGAACTGCCAGGCAGTTCTTTTCCTGGCTTAATTGGTCGATAAAAGCGTACTGAAGCTGAAGGCTGCTGAAATCAAGGTTTTGTTTTCTGCTTACTGATTCTATATAATTGACTCTTTTGCCCTCTATGGCCAAGCCTAAGAAAAGCCCAAGAAAAAATATGCCTAAGGTGATGACACCTGCAATAATATACTTGTCTCTGCTTAAGCTCCTCATATTACCACTTATGCCTTTTGCCGAATGCAAAGTCTATCACAATCCCAAGCCAGATGAAGCCTATAACCAAAAAATAGAAAAACAAATAAAAAATCAAGGATAAGGTGCCGTGTTTTGCAACTCTCTCTTTTGTCTCAGAATGTGATATTGTGAGCACTAATATCGAGATTGCCAGCATAACAACTGCAACTAATATTGCCGTGTAGTTAAGATCGAGCAGATTAAAATCAAACTTGAAAGTCTTTATCAGGGTAAAAAAATCAAAATTTATCAAAATCGAGTGATATGCCGTCTTGACATAAGGCTTAAGCCCATAATAAGCCAAAGATGACACAAGTATAACTGCTATCAGTCCTTGAATGAATATTGTAGGCATCTGGATAAAACCAAAATCTCCATATTTTTTATTGAATGTCATGCCCTTGTATTTGAAAGCATTAATCAAGGAGCCTTTATACCATCTGCTTCTTTGCTTGTAAAGCTCCTTGAATGATTTTGGGGCCAATGTGAATACCTCTGCATCAAGAAGTTGAACTATTCTGTAGTTTTTGCTTTGCAGCCTTAATGTAATTTCCAAGTCCTCTGTTAGATTATTCACATCAAAGCCTCCTACTTTTTCAAGGACACTTTTTCTATAAACGCTGAAAGGCCCTGGGGCAACATGTATGCAGTTCAATTTCCCCATAAGCTTTCTGTAAAACATATTTACTAGGTACTCAAGCCACTGCATACGCTGCCACATATTTTTTGGCTTGTCAACTTTGAGCAAAGGCAATGCAACAGCTATATCGTCATCGCTAAAGCAAGGCAGTATTTTTTGCAGGGCATCATTTGTTACAATGGAGTCTGCATCCAAACAAACGAAGTACTCTCCTTTTGAAACAGCCAAACCGTTGTTAAGCGCAGCTCCCTTGCCTTCATTTTTCTTGTTTATTAGTTTGGTATCGAAGCTGTTGTTCTTGGCTATAAACTTCTCAACAAGATTTCTTGTGTTATCCGTGCTGCCGTCATTGACAACTATTATTTCCAGCCTGTTTTTCTGGTACCTCAGTTTTATCAGAGAATTCAGTGTTGTTATTATATTCTTCTCCTCATTATAGGCTGGCACAACTATGCTGACATATGGAAATTTTTTCAGCTTTCTTCTTTTAGCATTATATTCCCCATCGACCATCACAAGAAACCAGAATATTGCAAAATACAGCGAAATAAGGTAGGTTGTCCACAGCATAATCTTCACATATATTGGTATCGGCATAAATCTAAATATTGCTTATCCTTATTTAAAAGTTTTCCTTGAGATATTACGAACCAGCAAATTTTTAAACACTCAAGAATGCTGCGTGATCTATGGAAGGACTGGATAATAGAATACCTACTGGCAGCAAAGTGCTTGATGCCATGCTTAACGGAGGCTATGAAAAGGATGTCATAACGACCATATACGGGCCTGCCGGCTCGGGCAAAACTGTTCTTTGCCTGCTTTGCTCGATAAACATAGCAAGAGGCGGCAAAAAAGTCGTCTATGTTGACAGCGAAGGCGGCTTTTCCCTTGAAAGGATGAAGCAGATATGCTCCCATATAAGCCAGGACTATAAGAAAATACTTGACAGCATTATTTTCCTCAGGCCTACCAGCTTTTCCGATCAAAAAAATTCATTTGAGAAGTTAAAGGGCATTGTAAATGACAAGATTGGATTGATAGTTGTTGATACAATAGCAATGCTGTACAGGCTGGAGCTTGGCAAGAGCGAAGAGGTGCATGAAGTCAACAGGGAGCTTGGAAGGCAGATATCATACCTGACAGAAATAGCAAGAAATAAGGGAATACCTGTGCTGATAACCAACCAAGTCTATACTGATTTTGATGACAAGAACAAGGTGAACATTGTCGGCGGTGACATCTTAAAATACAGCAGCAAGTGCCTCATAGAGCTGCAGATAACTCCCAATAATAACCGAAGGCTTATTCTCAAAAAGCACAGGAGCATTGCGGAGCAAAAAGAGCTTTTATTCAAGATAGTTGAAGGCGGCATTATAGGCACAAGCGAGAGCAAAGGGTTTAAGCTGTTTTGATTTTTTCAAAAACATTTTTAAACACTTATTCATGAGCTTGGTGTTATGGGGGGCAATAAGGTTAAGGAATTTCTCGATAGGCAAAAGGCTGTTCAAAATGACAGGCAAGCCATTGAGCTGCAGCACAAGAAAGGCAAACTGACAGCAAGAGAGCGCTTAAAATATCTGTTTGATGCCGATTCTTTTGTAGAACTGGGCGCATTTGCAGAGCTCCAAAGCAAAGAGCTTGAAGCTAAAAAAAATGCCGGAGATGGGGTTATAACAGGCTATGGCACAATAAGCAAAAAGCCTGTTTATGCGTATGCCCAGGATTTTTCTTTTATGGGCGGCTCCATGGGAGAGATGCATAA
>JACPTD010000067.1 GCA_016192955.1 Candidatus Woesearchaeota archaeon
AAAAACTTAAAATGCAGAGGCCAAATACAATGCAAAAATTGATGCTCCAGCCGCAAGTTAAGCAGCAGATGAAACAAGCTCAGGAGCAAAATAAAATAAGGGAAACAATCAAGCTTAAAGAGCAGCAAAAAGGGCTTGAAAGAAAGAAGCTGTTTGAAGCATTCGGAAGCGATGAAAAAACAACGCAAAAAGAAAATGAGCAGCAAAAAGAGATTGGCAAGGAAAAACCAAAAGAACAAGCACCTCAAGCAAAAAAAGAAAGTCTGAGTAGAAAAACAAGCCCAAGAAAACAAAAAGAGGATGCATTTTCCAAGCTGAAGGAGATATCTAAGGAAACAAAGAAATTAAAGCGAATAAAAAGCAAAAATGCAGGAAAATGAAGAAAAAATCGCAAATCTACAACCAGATATTCATTTATATACTGACTATAATATTGATATCCTTTATCTTGGTTTATGGCTACAATGCTGTTCAGAATTTCAGGAGTAGGGCAGAGCAGGTATCGTGCCTTAAATTCAGAAACGATATGCAGAATGCAGTGGAAAGCATATCAAGCGACTTTGGAAGCGTAAAAAGAAAAGACCTCCAATTATGCGCGCCATACTCCAAAGCCTGCTTTGTTGAGAATTTTGAAATGCCGGTTCTTGACAACAACATAGACCCAATAATAAAAGACAGCATTTTGTCAAACACAGGAAAAAAATATCTGTTGAGCCGGATGTGCTTTGCATAAAAGCAGCCAATGGCAGGATAAGCATAAGGCTGGAAGGCAAAGGCAACCATGCCTTATTAAGCCAATGGGCTGACAGTTAGTTTATTAAGCAAAAACTATCGCTTCTAGGCATATGGACAAAAAGGCATTTGAAATACAATTTAACTGGATATTTGTATTGGTTGCAGGAGCTGCAATCCTGCTGTTTTTTACAGCTGTTGTTCTCAAGCAGAAGAGCCTGTCAGAGTTGTCAACAAAAGCAGTTGTAATTAAGACCATAGACGCGATAATAACAGGGGCAGGCGTAAGCACGGACACAATCAACATAGTGGATATACCGAACTCAAACATTGAAGTTGGATGCAACAGGGCAGCAAAGCAATACCAAAACCTGATATTATTTGCGCCAGGCTTAATAAAAGGGGACAAGCTGATAACGCAGACAATGGCTTTCAGCGCCCCTTACAGGGCAACAAACCTTTTGTTTATGACAAGCCCTCAGGTTAGGTATATAATAATTGGGAGCAATAGCCTTGCCAGGGAAATAAACAAGTCATTGCCTTCTGACTTAAAAAAGGAATTCTATGAGTCAATGCCCGAAATCAGGAATTCAAACAATTACAAAGTCAGGCTTATAATTTTTGAAAATATGATTGATGTTCCAAGAGCATTGGAAAAGATGCCAGACCATGATGTTACGGCTGTCAAGGTAAATGGAAACAATGAGAAGGGCACAATAGAGTTTTGGGAAAAAAGCGGAAACTCGTGGCTATCAAAGGGCAGCTCTGCGTATATTGGGAAGCAGCCATTGATTGGGGCAGTGTATGCAGACACATTAGAAGCGTATGAATGCAGCATGCGAAACGCATTTTCAAGGCTTAACTTCGTTACAAAAATATATGCCGGAAGAACAAGAGAGCTGCTGCGAAGAGCGTCTATTTCAGGCAATCAGCCGCAGTGCAGCCAGTCTTACAGCAGCGCATTAGCCCATTTAAGCAGCATTTCTGCAGCATCTTCAAATTTTGGCATAGACAGCATAAACACTATTGCAGCCGCTTCAAAGCTTTTGGCTGACCAGAACAAGAATGCGCAAATCCACTCGTGCACGCTTATTTATTAAGGTTGAAATGAACAGAAAATCGCAAATCCAGATCGGAGAAACTATAGCTGTATTGTTTGTGTTCTTCATATTGATAGTTGTGGGGCTGATATTTTATGCAAGGGTCATAAAGGGAAACATAGAGATTGAGGGAGAGGAGTCTTCTCAGCTGAGGTCTGTCGGGATTGCGCAAAGAGTCATGTTTCTGCCCGAGGTGCAGTGCAGCGAAGACAACAACATCATAGACAACTGCATTGACACATTGAAACTGGAATCTGCGCAAAGCTTAATGAGGGAAAATGAGGTTTATTATTATGACTTATTTGAGTTTGGCAACATAAGCGTAGCGCAAATATACCCTAATGAGGTTAAGTGGAGCTTATACCTCAGAAAAGCTGACAATCTCAGGAACAAAATTGTGACAAACGTGCCCGTGTCATTGTACAACCCTGTTACAAGGAGGCACGGCTTTGGAGTCTTGACTATAGAGACATTTTCAAAATGATTAAGCAAAAGAAGTCTCAGATGGAGATACTTGGCTTGGCGATAGTGGTGGTGCTGGTGCTAGTTGCCACGATATTTGTTGTCAGGTTTTTGGTGCTTAAAACACCAGCAGACTACAGGAAGGGGTTTGTCAGCTCGGAAATCGCCTCAAACACGCTCAACACATTTTTAAGAACAGCTGCAAAAGACTGCTCGCAGCTCACAATGACAGAGCTTTTTCAGGACTGCGCCCAGGCAAGAGGCATAATATGCGACAACGGGCAGGATTCATGCCGTTATGCAGAGTCAACTGCAAGGAATGTTTTTGAAGGCACTCTTGACAAGTGGAACATGAAATACGAGTTTTTGGCGTATACTGACATTAAACAGCCTTTGGTCAAGATTGGAAACCTATGCAAAGCTGAGAAAAGGTCAAAGCTCTTTCCCATACCCATAAGCACGGCAACAATGTTTGTTAAACTTGACATATGCGGCTAAAAAACAAATATTTAAATATAACTTCCATAATAAAATGCTTATTTATTAAAGAGGAGTCAAATGAATAAAAAAGGGCAAAGCATTTCTATAAACACCATAATAATAGCTGCCATTGCGCTTGCAGTTCTCGTAGTGCTTTTTGCGATATTCACAGGAAGATTAGGGGGATTCACGAAAGGGGTGCAGGAAACCGACACCTGCGCGCAGAAATGCAGCAGTTTGAACATGAATCCCGGCTCGCATCCTATTGATGAATCCTCAAAATCCTGCATAACCGGGCAGTACATTGCAGGTGCTTATGTTGATGGCAAGTTTGGCTGCTGCTGCATACCAAAATAAATATATATAAGCTCTTTTAGTAGTTCTTTATGCCAAAATCACGCAAGTCACAAAGCATTTCTATCAACACGATAATAATAGCTGCAATTGCGCTTGCTGTTCTTGTGGTTTTGTTTTTGATTTTTACTGGAAGGTTTAGAATCTTCAGCGAGGGCTTGGAAACAACAGCGTCTTGCTATAGCAGTTGCAACAGTGTTGGTTTAGAGTATGCAAATCCCGCACATGCTGAGACAAAATGTGACCAAACCAAGACTTATCTGCCTGGAACATTCAAAGAAAGCAAAACAGGATGTTGCTGTGAGCGTAAACCATAAACTTTAAACAAAATAAACTACAAATATAAACCAAAATAATTTTCAACCCAAATATTTATATATCTGGTTCTTTAGGGTTTGGGGTATGATGAAAATTGACAAAAAATCCCAGGGATTGCCGATAAATGTTATTGTCATAGCCGCTATCGCCTTAGCTGTGCTTGTTGTAATCTTTGTTGTTTTTACTGGCAGATTCAAAATCTTCAGCGAGGGCATCAGAGACACAGGTTTAAGCTGCAAAGAAAGCTGCAAATTGGCAAAATACGCTGACGGCAGCAAGATTACTGGAAACTGCAACACATTCCAATTGGGCGGAACATTCAGTGATGTTGACCCTAGCAAGAAGGAAATATGTTGTTGCACATAATATCAACAAATGTAGGATAAAGCCTACATTAGCTTCTGCAAATCGCTCAACACCCAAATATTTATATATACAATTCCTTAGAATTTTGTTGTGATTATAAAGAAATTCAATAAAAAGGGAGAAGAGGACGAAACTTTCTCTTATTCGTTTTTGCTCAAGGTTTTAATAATAATAATTATCTTTTTTGGACTTATCTTCATGATAAGGAGGGTGGCAGATGCGTTTATGCCGAAATAAAAAATCAGTGTCCACGTTTCTTGTAGGAATTTTGATAGTGACAGGAGCTTTTATTTCAATCATACTATTTTGGGAAGGCATTAAAAACAAGGCAGAAGCAAAAACAATACAGACAATATGCAGAAGCAGCGTGTCTATAAGAGAGTATACACAAACAGAAATAAGAGAGCCAGTAACTCCTTCTATAACATCTAGCGAAGGGGTTAAGATAGGAAGTTTTGCAACGCCATTATTCTGCAAGACAATAGACATGTTTCTGCCTGAGAAAAAAGACGCATCAGAGGAAGACATCAAAAAAGACTTTGCAGAACTGATGGCATCATGCTGGCGCGATTTTGGCGAAGGGCGCATTCCAGACCCTTTTAAGAAAGGGAATTTTGCGACAAAAAACTGCCACATCTGCTTTACTGTCAGCTTAAGGGAAACATCAAAGTTCAAAGGGGAAATAAAGGCAACGGACATGCGCAAATATATGTTCGAAAACCCTTATCAAGTTGCTGTAAAAGGGGATAATTGCGTAGTAAATGGCGGGTTTTGCATAGAATCCGAAAGCAAAGAGGATTGCGGAGCCAGGATTAGCGCAGACCCGTCATATCTGCTGATGAAAAAAAGGGACATTCAATGCCTAAAAGAGGGCAAAAGCAGTTGCTGCTACACAGAGTATGGATGTTGGAACAAAGGAGGAAAATGCAGCGCAACAAATCCAGATGCGGATGCATATGCGGAATATACAAACAGCAAATGGAAATGCCCGTCAAATATGAAATGCTATGCCAAGAAAGAAAACTATTATTCTTATGGAAACTACATACAAAGCTACGGCGGATTAGGCAATTTTATAGTGCTGACAGATATAAAGCCCGGACAAACATATGCAATAAGCTTTGCAAGCCCTACTAAAGAATGCGAGTGGTGCACAAGAATAGGATTAGGGGCAGGAGGTGCAGCTGCAGCCGCTTCCATAGCGTTTCTTACAGGCATACCCACTGGAGGCATAGGAACATTAGTAACAATTTCAGTGTTTGGTGCAGGATACATAGCTGGAAAAGCGGGCACGGAATGGACTGTTGATAAATACCAATTGCTGTCTGAAAGAAAAATAAACACAGTATATCTAACGACATTGGAAGAAATGCAAAAAGAGCAAAAATGCAATATTGTTAGCTAAAATGAATCTAATAAAAAGTAAAAAAGCAGGGGTCGGAGAAGCGACAGGGCTTACTTTGGGCCATATTATCACATGGATTCTTGGAGGAGCCCTAATCATTTTTGCGTTTTACTACTTTTACCCGTATATCCTGGATTTCATGACAAAGCTGGCTAGTGAATTTTTAAAATGAACAGCAAAGGAGCTTTAAGCAGCGCGGTAGTAGCAGCAATACTGCTTACATTTTTGCTTGCAGCATTGATAGTATATTTTGTCGGGCCTGAAGCGCTGGCGCCCAAAGCAGCGGAAGCATTAGATTTTTTTGCTGAGCGTTTGCCAAGCTCAAACGCCGAACAGTTTAGAAAACCAGTAGAAGTTGACAGAAACATAAAGGATGCATTTGAAAGCATAGTAAGCGCGTTAAGAAGCGAAGTTTACGGACCTTGCGTATTAAGGCATAGCCCTTTGCCAAAAGACTTCAAGAATTTTAGAATAACATTATCGCAAGCTAATGAAGGTACAGCTACTTTTGCGCAGCTAATTGACAAAGATGAGCGCACCGTTGAAAAAAGCACAATAAGCGGCAGGATTCCTTGCATTGTAGGCGAAGGGCGCGCCGCAGAAAATTTTTTAAACAACAATGTCAAAGGCAACTGCAAATCAAGTTGCCCACAGGACTACAATGGAGCAAACATAGAGTTCCATGATGGAAATAATATATACATAAATGGGCAAAAAAGGGCATATAACATGGGCAATCTTCTTTTTAAAACAAGGGACAATAACATATGCTTTTTTTCAACTTATCCAGGATGGTTTACTAAACCAGGATGCGATTCAGCAGAAAAAGGGCTTGATGACGATTGTGTTAATGGAATAGTAGGAAGTGTAACTGAGTGCAAAAAAATAGATGAATGGCAGGCTATTTTGCAGGAATATGAAAAGAACAAATGCAAAGTTAATAAACACACTTGCAAGGTAGAGAATTTCCCATGCCAATGTTTTACATCTACACAAAAAGAAAATAAATTAAAGCCTGATGTATGCACTATGCAAAAACCATATTGTTATGATGGAGTTGAAGGATGCAGCGATAAGGGGCCTGACATTGGTTATTACCTTTTTGTTTGCAAAGAAACTAATAAAAACTTTCAGTTAGCTCCAAAGTGCAGTGTTGATATCAGCACATGTAAAGTAAGAAATGCCCCTTGCACTTGCTATATAACAAAACCTGTGGCTGGCAAGCAATCTTTCCCGGCCCTTTGTTTAGAGGGGCAATATTGTTATAATGAGCAAAAAGGGTGCAGTACAGAATCCTCATCGCTTGATTGCCAAAAAAGCAATAAAAATTAACATAAACATACTGAAATAAAGTATGAATAAAATGAAGAACAAAAAAGGAATGGCATTAAGCTATATCGTAAAAATGGCCATATTAGGAACAGTCTTGTTTGTGGTTATAGGAGGTCTAATCTACGGAATATTCATTAAAGGGAACATTGCTTTTGCCGGAGAGAAAACTGAAGAGGTTACAAAAAATTGCGATGAAGATGAGGCATTTGGGCTGAATGACCAGTGTCCATGCGACCCTAACATACAAAAGCGCGATAAAGGACAAAGTTGCGGCACTATTGCATCTCAAGCAACAAAAAACTGCCCAATACTATGCAAGCCAAAATGAAAAAATCGAATTTAATGTCAGAATTTCTTTTTTGGTTTATTTTGGGTGTAATCTTTTTTTTCCCGGCATGCAAGATATTATCACAATTTCTCAAGTTAAGCAGTGAATCCCAAAAATCTTACACCAAACTATTAGAGCTAACCTCTGAAATAAAAGATGGAGAGACCTTAAGCATGAAATTTTCCATGGATGATAATACTGCCATCATAGGGACATCAAGAGGCAGCAAAAGATTTGAGGCAAAATCAAGGCAGGGCTCAGCAACTTCTGTGGCTTATTTTGAGAATACACATCCAAAATGCGAAGGGAATACTTGCATATGCCTGTGTAAAAATATAGGATATGAAACCGTAAATTTCGAGACAAAGATAAAATGCGAGCAAATATACGATTGTAACGCATTTGACGACATACAATTCTTGAAGATAAGGCCTTTGACCGATTTTGAAGCCCCGCAGCCATACCCTGGGCTTAAAAGATTAGATTACTGGTGGGAAAACGGCTTTATCATCCTAACCCAGACCAAATTTGAAAATGACAGGACACTTCTGGCAACAATAGGATTCGGCGGTCTGCAAGAGCAAATGAAGAATAAAGAAAAAACAATATACCTCCAAAGGTATAAAGACTATGTTAACGTATGCTATAGCCAAAACTGCATAACAAGCGAGGTTAAAAACCAGATAAGCTCAAGCGAAGCCATAGAATCGTTTAAATTATTCGTAAAAGCCTACGAAGACTGCAAATTAAAAATTAACGGAGAATGCGGCATTTTTAACCTGAAGATTCCAGCAATGCACTACATATACTATATTGACTCTAAAAGCGGCAGAAATGGCTTTTATCTTGTAAGAGGAAATTATCCAAGAATCATCAGGGAAATGGAGATTGTAAGAAATGCTGATGGAAGCGAAACATTTTCACCAGGTGCATTATTCAAAGAAGATAATGCAGAATTCCCGACAGGCAACATCTTTGAGGGCTATGAATCAGAGCTAAAGGTTAAGGACTCAAAAGTTACTTTAAGTATTACAACAGGCATTAAAAATTATCTGGAATGAATTTGCAAAAGAAATTTAAACATAAGTCATTCTTAGGCAAATATGGAAAAAAGAGGAGATGTAAATTTATGGTTTCTGAGTGAGTTTGTTGCCGCTTTTATCATAGCTTATACAATCGCGAGTGCTTCTGCTGCTATTGCTCAGGAGACAATCAATGAGAAGCTCAATATAGCCAAAGATTTGGCAATGCAGATTAACGCATTATCTAGCGTTCCTGGCGATGGGTATATAGTTAATGACAACCTTCATGGCTATTCCCTTCAGTTCTCTGAAAATAAAATTGAGGTGTTTGACAATGATTTCAATCCGAAAGGAGTTTATTACTTTGTCAAGATTGGAGATTCTAAACTTAATGTAAAACTAAACAAGCCGAAGCGAGCAGTTATAATGAAAACAGGAAACGAAATAAGCGTATCAGAAGAGATTCCAATAAAATGATTAAAAGTACTGCGATTTTCAATAAAAAAGCAGATATATCAGGAAGAAAAATGGTATTTTACTTCATTGTGATCTTTGTTTTGGTGGCGGCATTCTTCATTGTAATATGGGTAATACCATCAGGCAAATCCGATATAAGTGAAATGCCAATTGGGCTTGAAGACTATTTATTAGTGCAGAGATTCTTAAACTCGCCTTATTGCTTCACTTTATATCATAGCGATATGAAAAGGTCGTATCCTCATATATTTGACATAGCAAAATTCACAGAGGGCAGTCTAAACAAATGTTACGATGCAAAGGACACAAATGTAAAGGCATATAGACTTACCTTATCTTATGACAATGAAAAAAAGCCGGTAAACACTATGAACTGGGAAGGATTTCTGAAAAAAGGGGAAACCAATCACATTTTTTTTGACAAAGATGGAAAAATCCAACAAGCAGAGCTTTTTATAGAAACTCAAAATGCAAAATAAAACAAGAAAAAATCATAAGATGCGAGAAACTTCGCATTTTTTTCATCAATTTTCTCGGAAATCACAGGCAGAGGATCTGCTCATACTAATCATTACAGTGATTGTTATCATTGGCATCATTTTAGTATTTTCTTATAACAATATAAACAAAACTAAAATTAAAAAAGAAAAGCTAGCGCTTGAAATAAACAACCAAGAATCCGGACAATTGCTGATAAATTATCTTCGCTCCCAGTTAAGATTTAAAAATGTTGAAGATTTGGCAGTATCAGAAGCTATTAGCACATTTTTAAGCAACGAAGATGAGGATTTATGGATGGCAATAGAACAAAAATCAAATGAATTCTTCTCCAAAAGCAGCCTTGAGTCAGATAAAACATCTTGGTCATTGATAATAGCTTACAACAACAAGCAATTTGTATTGCAATCAGCAGCGGCAAAAAAAAGATTGCTCTCCATCAAAGAGATGTCAAAGATATCATCCCCGCACTATGGAAGTAATCCTATCGAGATAAGATTGTTTTTGGTTCAAATAAAGGCTTAAAGATGATTGGGAAAAAAGGTCAGGTTTTGTTGTATGGCGTGCTTGCCGGACTTTTAGCAGCAATGATAATACCAGCAATTAGCCAAGCTGGAAATAAAAAAAGCTTTAATGTTATAGGGGAGTATTCAATGCTATTCCTCAAGCAATCGAAAGAAGCAGAAAAATCCCTTTTCTACATCGACCAGTCAGCCAAATACGCATTGCAGCAGGCAGTTTACGAGCTTGCCCAGAACGGCATCAGCGTGTCTGATTTTGAGCTTAACGAAATCAGCATAAACCAGCCATTTGAAAGAAACAGGTGCGGAAAATTCAAGGAAACTTATGCATGGTACGAGCTTAAAAAAGATGATAAAGGCAATTATTTTAAAAGCTCCTGTTTTGAGGACAGCGCTTTGACAACAAACTTAAAATTTATTTTTGAACTATGATGTTGTCGGAAACACAGAAATAATTGGCAGGGCAAGAAACCCTTTAGTTTTTGACATTCTTAAAGAAGAGGGCAAGCCAGTTGAAAAAAAACCTTTTGAAATCCAGATAGAGCAAAAGAAATTCAGTGATTTCTCGGCACAAACAGAGTTGAGCATGTGCGCAAAAGGGGTCAGATGCACATTGACGGAAGATGCATATAATCTAATAGTGAAATCACACGAAACAGCACAGAACAAATACAAAAAACGCTTAATAGTTAACTCCGCTTACAGAAGCCAGGAAGAACAGATTGCAATCTGGAAAAAGTTTGCATCAACGTACCCTGATATGACTCAGAGAAGAAAGAAGGTATGCGACCCAATTAACGGGAAATGCCCGCATACAACAGGAAATGCTGTTGATGTCGTGTTTGATGGAAAAACAACAAAAACAATGTCAAACAATGACTGGCGGATATTGCACAACATAATGTCAGAGGCAGGCTGGGTAAGGTATGGCGAGGAAAAAAGATATGATGTAGGAGAGCCATGGCATTTTGAGTGCTGCGGGACTGAAAGGTACAATAGAGCAAAAGAGC
>JACPTD010000051.1 GCA_016192955.1 Candidatus Woesearchaeota archaeon
ATGTTAAAAAAAGAAGTGACGGGGGCTATGAAGTTGAGACTAGGAAAGGGGCCTATATAGTTAAAGCAACTTATTGGCCAAAAACCAATTTGCAAACTACCATCCAAGACGAACGCTTGGAAGTTACAGTTGACTACCGAGGTACAGGTACTTTTAGGAAATATGATAATCGGGGTTTAAGAGATTTACCAGGAATGGTTTTAGACGAGAAAGGTAGTTATCCAAATCGTAAGTTAACACCAGAAAAAATACCACAACTTGCTCCAGAAAAGCAAAAGAATTATAAGGCAGAATACGAAAAAGCACTTGCTATACTTTCTCAATATTTAAGACGTAGTGGGCAAACCAAATAGTTTTAATTAAACGAACTTGACTTTTTGACAATAGTCTAGTTTCATATATAACATTAAAAATGGACGCTTTACAAGAAAGTTTGGGAGAGATGGAGAAAAAGAATCCATCAAGAAATCTAAGAAAGAGAGGTTCACTGACTGGTCCAATCATTCTTGGATGGAGGAGGCTACGTCATTCGCCTGAAGCTGCTGACCTGAAAAAGCCTCATGTTGATGTAAGAGAAAATGACTATCATCAAGACATACCTATTGACTCTCCCATTCTAAGCTATCATGTTGATAAAGACGGAACACGATCCTTTGAATATGGAAGTGGGCGTTCATTGCAATTCCCTTATGGCGGGAGTTCGCGGCAATTTCCACCGGATAATGTCGGATATTTGCCAGATTTAGTGCAGGCTAGAAGACTGGCTGCTCAAGGAAATCCTCTAGCTGAAATGTATCTCAATAGAGCATATTTCAATTATTTTAAGACCCAAGGCAAGGGACTTAGGGAAGATATTGGTAGTCCAGCCAACAAATTAATGGAAGAAATCAAAGGCAGATTTAGGGAATTTCATAGACAACCATCCGAGGAAATTTCTGATTTATTGTCTGGAATTGATGCAATTCAAGATTTGAGCTTAATTGCCAAGGTCGAAGGGGCTTCAGAAGGACCATATTTTGAATTTGAAATATTTGGGAAAACAGGTCAGTATCATGAAAAGACTGAATTTCCATGCCCACAAAGAGGAACAATTTCTGTAAAATACGACCCAAGCACCAAAAAAACCATATTGGCAAGAAAAGCGATGGGCATGCCTTTTGCTAAAACTGAAGTATCAGATCCTCATGGGAACTTTTTCAAAGCAGTTTATCAATATACTAGAGTTCTTAAATTGGAAGGGCTCAAAAGCGTATTGACCGACGGTTTTTGTTTGTTATAGATAAATTGCATAATTTAATAAATAAGTTCCCTTATGCTATATCTTATGCCCCAAAGATTAGACGAGAAGAAATCTATTAAGGAATTAGTCCACAACGCTCTTGGTGCTTCTAAAAAGGGATTGGACGCCTTTGTGGGATATAGTGTGCAAAATACAGAGGACTGGTTTGCTTTTATAAGGCCAATTAGGGAACTAATAGAGAGAAACTATAAGGTTGAGGAACTTGACCGTGCTATCAGACAGATTACGGACAGAATGAGAGATGACCTTTTGAGGATTATTGCACATGAAAACGGCATAGACCAAACAGACATAACCGTTAATCAAAAAATAGGAGAAATTAAGGAAATTATTCAATCAAAAATTAAAGCTGGAGAAAAACACAAAGTCGAAAGAATTGTCCAATTATTACGAGAGCTAGAACCATTATTGCAAAGAGAGATAGATATTTCAACAGCTATGCAACATCTTGAAGCGGAACTTCGCAAGCTAATCAGAAAGTTAGAAAAAGAAGATTAGTTTACTATATATAGTTTAGCAAAACAACCTCGTGCCCTTTCTCAAATTAGAGAGAATTCCCTCGTAAAAATGGAAACTTAAATTTAATTATATTTAACCACCAATCACAGCACTCTTAATGTCTTCCCTGCACTGGCATTCCATATATTTTATTTTTGGTATTGCTGCAATCAGCAATTTCTTGACATTCTCAGCGTTCTGCTTCATTGTTTGTAAAACCATCTCGATATTAACTTTTTCTTCAGTTGAATGCCAGACATCATAGTCAGTCGACATTGCAACAACTGCATAGCATATTCCTGCTTCCCTTGCCAAAACAACCTCTGGCACGGTGCTCATGTTGATTACATCGGCATTCCACTGCCTGTACATGTGGCTTTCTGCTTTTGTAGAAAATCTCGGGCCTTCGATTGTTATGACCGTGCCTTTCTTGTGGTGCTCAAGCTTCATTTCTGACGCAGCGTTTGATAAAATGTTTCTTAATTTACTGCAGAACGGCTCTGCCATTGGAATATGGCACACTTTGTCGGCATCGTAGAAAGTGGATGCCCTTTTGGTTGTCCTGTCAATAAACTGGTCGCAAAAGACAAGATGCCCTGGCTTGATTTCTTCCCTCAAAGAGCCGCAGGCAGTTGTGGCTATAATGTGAGTGCACCTCTGCTCTTTCAAAGCCATAATGTTAGCCCGATAATTGACATTGCTCGGCATTATTGAATGCTTCTTTCCGTGCCTTGCGAGAATGACAACGTCAACATTGCTTATTTTGCCTGTTGTTAATGCGCTTGACGGCTTGCCGAATTTTGTGGAGACTGAAATCTCCTTTGCATCTTTCAGTATTTTCGGGTCCTCAAGCCCTGAGCCGCCTATGATACCGATTTTTGTGATTTTAAAACACCCTTTGTTTACAATAAATAGGCGAGGCGGTTTAATGCCACCGAGCACAATTATTTGGCGAAGCCAGATTAAAAAATTCATTAATGATTCTTGTTCAAGTTTTTAACTTAATATAAACTTTATGTTATTATTTATATACCTCACTCTTTCCCAACGCATTAATTATTTTAATTCCATTAATATTCAAAAAAATAAAAATTATTTTTCAATAGCCTTGACTTTCAATGCGCTTTTAACCGCTTTATCGCTTATTATCGCAGAGTTTCCGCTTGGATCTTCGATTATTATCTTCTGCTTCTCCTTGCCCCATGTTATGTTTAATATTTTCTTCAAAAGATTTTTGGCTTTTTTCCTGTCTTCTTCATCCTCTGCAGTGTCCCTTAAAGTCTCTATCTGGTATTTTATCCTGTTCAGCAAGCCCTCAATGTTTGTCACGTATCCCTGCGCTGCAGGTCCCGGCGTTATTGTAGTTATGTGGGGCACTTTTACTGTTGCCTCTGATGATTTCACAACCCTCACTTTCATGTCCTCCTCGCTTGAAATCTCAAATTCATACTTTGCAGGCTCTTTTTGCTCTGTTGCCTCGACATCAGCATTGTGGTATTTGCAGCTGCTGCAGGTCATTGAGAAAAGATACACTTTGCCGAAATAAGGCACTTCGGTTTCTCTTTCAGTAAGAATCAGGGTTTTTTCATTGCACAGCGGGCATGGCTGATGCTCAAAATCCTGCTCTTTTAACTCTTCCTCAGACATGAAATCAAAAAAGAAATCATTTATTTTTATAGTTTGCGGTTTTTAAAATTTGAAAGAACTAACTCTACTCCGATCATCCTGTAATCTAATTCCATATTATTCAATAGTTCTATAGCTCTAACAATTGCAGAAAAAAAGGATTCATCAGTTGTTGAGATCATGCCCGTATTTGGGTCAAATAAACCAACTTCTTGAGATCCTCTCTCTGTTCTTTTATTAATTCTGTTGCACAATATACACGCATCATAACCAGTTACTTTATTAGCCATTCTTAGAACATTGTTAACTTCTAAATATGCACGTCTAGTACTTTCTGGTTTTTGGTAATTAGGTGGTTGCCATAATCTTGATTGTACTTCAACTTGAGCCAATTGAGTTTCAGGTTCAGAATGTTCACCAGTTGCTAATCTATGGGCATCGCCACCATTTGAAGAAAGCGCATGTCTTAATGTTTGGTAAGGGCGAGTTAAATATGAAGGCACAACTCTCAAAAAGCGAGGTAGATAACTCGGAGTCAAAGAATCAACAATGCGAGTCAAAGTTTGAGCACTTGTCACTTCTAGCACCACTCACCTCTTTAATAACTTCAATAATTCAAATTCGAACAAGAAAAGAATATAAAATCTTATTCCTCGTACTCAGCCACTTCTTCCATTTGGGGCTTTTTTTCGCCCTTTTCTGCCTTCTGGCCCCTATATATATAGGCAAAGTTCGGCACAGCTGCAATCCAGTTTTCGCCAAAGCCCGCTATGTCGCCTTCAATCGCATCGCAAGTCTTCTTTAATTTGTTGATTGCCCTTTTCAGCTCAACCAAGTCCTTGTCTTTCAATGGCTTGATGTTGATTAAGGCTATTGTGTGCCCTTCCCTCAGAGAATCAAGTATTGGCTTTATGTGCTCAAATTCTTCAATCACGAAAGGCCTTACCATAAGCCTTGCCCTGGTATCAACGCCGCTTTCGCTTCCAAGCTCAACATAGCCATGCTCAGCATCTTCAAACATCTCAGAGCTGGAGCTTGTTCCCAACTTTTCCTTTAGCTTGCTTAAAAATCCCATCAAAATCACCTTTTATTTAACTAAATTTTTAAATCAAGTTTTTATTGCACCAGCTGATATATAAATCTTTCTATTCTGGAGAGTAGTAAATCGAAATTTTAATAAAATTGAATTTTGCTTGCCTTATTCCGACATCAAAATTTGACAGAAACATTTTTATAATACAAACTTTTACAAATCATGCTGAAAAATGGTCAAGAGAATAGGCGGCTTAAGGAGAAAAACAAGGTATAAGCTCAGAAAGCAGAAGAGAAACAGGGGAAAGATCAGCATCACAAGGTATTTCCAGTCTTTCAACTTAGGTGACAGGGTTTGCCTTGGCGTTGAATCTTCTGTGCAGAAAGGAATGTATCACCCTCGTTTTATGGGCAAGTCGGGAATCATAAAAGCCAAGAGGGGAAAATGCTATGAAGTCTCTATAAACGACCTTGGCAAGGAAAAAAAACTGGTAATTCATCCTGTTCACCTGAGGAGAGTTTAAAATGGCAGACATGCAAGTTATTTCCGAAGCTCCGATAAACATGCACCAGCTCAAGAAAGAGCTCGAAATGATAAGGAATAGGGACAATGAGCTGAATTTCAGGGCGAACAAGACAGAGGAATACCTCAACCAGACCATAACTCATAAAAACGCGGATGAGCTGTTCAGCAAGATATCCAAGCTTGGCATTCCAAGGCTGAAAGAGCAGCACATACACAAAATAATTGACATTGCCCCTGTCAATGTAAGCGAGCTTAAGGTTGTTCTTCAGGGCTACACCATCACAATAAACAGCGAATCAATGAAAAAGATTGTTGACACAATCAACGAGTTCTTGGAAAAAAAGTAAACATCATTTCGCTCATGCGTAATCTTTATAAAGACAAAAATTTAAGTTAATCAAAATGAGGGTGGTAATAGCTCAAAAGCATCTCAGCCTAAACAAGAGGCTGGCAAGGGAGTCAAACGGCATATCAAAAAAATTCAGCGTTAAAAATTATTCAAAAATCGAAAATATTGACGCTTTGCTGCTTAAGCGCGACATATCGGTTGAAAGGAAAAAAGGCATCCTGATTAAAAAGCTGCATGAGGCTGTTTTAAGGGCGTTTTCAATAGACAAAGGCAGCCTAAATAAGAAAGCCTTTGCGCTGCTCAAGAAAAGGATTTATAACATAAGAAAGGTGATAAACAAGCTTAGGAGCATAAATTACTACCTCGAAACAGTGTTTTTGGAAGACTTAAGCCTTTCAAATATAAAAATGAAAAAACAGCGAAAATTAAAGCAGCGCAATGCGCTTGCAAGGGACGAGCTTGAAGCTTTGGAGTACACCGCCTACAAGCTCATAGGCGAGGTTGTAACGCTTGATAAAAGGCTGCTTAGGGAATATTCGCAAAGGGAGAAAACCATTGTTTCAAAAGAAAAAATCGAGATTAGGGACATTGAGCCGATGTTAAGGAAAGAATCAGAGATTTTGGAGCATATAGAGGCCAAGCTGCCGCCGCCGCGGGCAGCAGGCGCAGCCTTGATCAAAGAGCCTGTGTTCACCCACTGGATTGCGAGAATATTCTCGCTTTTGTCGTACCTGGAGCATATCCATTCCAAAGAGCTCATACTCTTCAGCAAGCTCAAAAAAAACAAAAAAGCTAAAATGATGATAAGCAAAAAAATAAACCAGCTTTTAAGGGAGAAGTCAAAACTGGTTGGCATAATGGAGGAGAAATTCATTTCAATGAGAAGATTGGACATAGACAGCGGGCTCAAAAAGGACATTCACAATCTTACAACTATAATAAACTTATAAAAATGGAAAACACAGACAAGCCAAGTTCAAAGGAGGAAACAGCGATTGTGCTGGATTTCCTGCCCAACGGCTACCCTTATGACGACAGGCCGATGTACATGAAGACGCCGATAGCACAAGCCATAGGAAAAGAGCATTTTGTGCTTCTTGAGCTGGTGCCAAAAAAGGGAATCCATCTGCAGTCTTTTGAGGAAGTCTATATCGGAGACGGCAAAAGGGACAAGATACACCACATAGTTGGCAAGATGGCGCTAGCAAAACTGACAGCAACTGCGAAATCAGAGCTTGAGTTTGTCATAAAGGACATAATCAAAAAAAATGAGAAAAGGTTTGTTGATTTTTTCAGCAGAGCGCAGCCTTTAAGCACCAGGATGCACCAGCTCGAGCTGCTTCCCGGCCTGGGAAAAAAGCACATGTGGCAAATAATAGAGGCAAGGGAAGAAAAGCCGTTTGAAAGCCTTTCAGACTTAAAGAGCAGGGTGAAATTAATGCCGGACCCTGAAAAAGCAGTAATCAGGAGGATTCTGCAGGAATTGGAAGGCACTGAAAAGCACAAGATTTTTGTTGACGTCTGACTTTTCTAAAATGCGTTACAGCCAAAAGCAGATAAGACTCGGAAATATAAGCACCTCTGAGAAAGAGCTGAAGGACCTTGTAAAGGCATGGATAGCAATTTCAATCGCATTCGGCATAATACTGAGCAAATCAATCTTCTCGCCTGATTTTTATTCAAAATTCATCATAGCCTCGCTTACTGTAGGCGCGGGCTTTCTGCTGCACGAGCTCGGGCACAAGGTTGCAGCGCAGAGATACGGCTGCTTTGCCGAATTCAGGTCCTTTGACAATATGCTTCTTCTTGCAATTGCAATGTCATTTTTCGGGTTTGTGTTTGCAGCGCCCGGCGCTGTGATGATTTCAGGGCGCGTCAGCAGGAAAAGGAGCGGCGTAATATCGGCATCCGGCCCGATAATAAACTTGGCATTGGCATTGGTCTTTTTGGCATTGGCATTTTTTCCGCTGCCTGATTTTTTCAAAGCCGTTGCATATTACGGGTTTATGATAAATTCATGGCTTGCGCTGTTCAACATGATACCTTTTTGGCTTTTTGACGGGCAAAAAATATTAAAATGGAGCAAGGCTGCTTATACAGCAATTGCTGCTTGCGCTTTTGCGCTTATGCTAACCCAAAATTTCATAAATTTCCCAAAATAACATGAAAGAGCATTCAGGATGCCCTAACTGCGGCAGAAGCTTGACGGAAAGCGAAATTTACTGCTACTTTTGCGAGCTTGAAATCGAAAAATCTGGCAAAGAAAAGCCTGAAAATAAAAAACGCGCTAAAAACAATTAGCAAAAAGACAGATTAATTTTGCAGCTTAAATAAAAATTATTAATAATTAAAAAAATTTTGAAAATTGCGTTAAAATTTTTATCGTCTATAAATAATCTTTTCAGATTTTTCACGGTGAAAAAATTTAAAAATTCCGGAATTTTCATCAGAAATTGTCGTCTAAAAACACAAAAAAAGAAAAGATTTAAATACTACCTTTATAATTAATTTTTAATTCAAAAGAGGGATTTTCAAACCGTGAATTTAAAATGAGCGAATTTGGATTGCACGTCACACTTGATGCATCTGGGTGCAACAAACGAAAGCTTGCTTCTGTAACATTGGTTTATGACATTCTGAACAAGCTTCCTGACAAGATAGGCATGACAAAGATGACTTTGCCTTATGTCGTCAAGTGGCTTGATAAGTTTGCCAATGGAACAGAAGGCGTGTCAGGGTTTATCATGATTGCTGAAAGCCACATAAGCATACACACGTTCCCGGATCAGGATTATGTATTCATGGACATCTTTTCATGCAGGGAATTTGACGCTGAAATGGCTGCAAAGTACCTGATTGGGGCTTTCGAGGCAAAAAAATACCAAAGGCATGTCCTGAAGAGGGGCGCGGACTTCCCAA
>JACPTD010000052.1 GCA_016192955.1 Candidatus Woesearchaeota archaeon
ATAGAAGTAGCACTTCTGCCGCTTCTGTATTGCTGTACTACCCACTTTCTTTTTTTTCATTCATTTTTTCCATTTAAATCACCAAAAGTGCAGAAATCTTGGCTAATTATTAAAGTGTAAACTAATAATCAAATTAAACATTTTCTTAAATTTTTCACAATCTTTATATATGAGCAACAATAATTTAAAAATAGTCATGAATCACGACGAGCAGGATATTTTGAAGAAAATTGAAAAAATTTCTGTTGTCAAGCAGTGCCCAGGATGCAAACAATTAAGCTTGTCGTACAAAGAAGGCAAAATACAATGTGAAAACTGCGGTTACGAGGAAAAAATCCCGTCAGTAAGATAAAATGGCTGTGAATTTCAAGGATCAAAGAATCGGCGTTTTTGTTGATGTCCAGAATATGTATTATTCCGCGAAAAACCTCTACAACGCAAAGGTTAATTTTGCCCAAATCCTGAAAGCCGCTGTCGGCGACAGGAGCCTGATAAGGGCCATTGCCTATGTGATAAAGGCCGATGTAAAAGAGGAGCAGAATTTTTTTGATGCATTGGAAAAGATTGGGTTTGAGGTAAGGGCAAAGGACCTGCAGATTTTTGCAGGAGGAGCAAAAAAAGGCGACTGGGACATCGGATTGGCTATGGACACTATTGAACTGGCGCCAAAGCTCGACACAATAGTCATTGTAAGCGGAGACGGCGATTACGTTCCTTTGATACACCATTTAAGGCATGCGCTGGGCTGCAGGATAGAGGTCATAGCATTTGGGAAATCAAGCTCTTCATTATTAAGGGAGGAGTGCGACTCTTTTATAGACCTGGATTTGGACAGGAGAAGGTACCTGATATCCAGATAGCAAAAACTAAAAATTTAAATAACAAGCAATGATATCCCGCAGCAAAAATGCTTGACGTCACAAAAGACAGCTGAAATTCACAAAGCTTAATGTGGATGACAACCAGGAAATTGCAGCCCAATATGATGTGAGGGGAATACCCTGCATAATAGTCTTTAAGGATGGCAGCGAGCTTGACAGGATAATTGGGGCGTATCCAGAAGCGGAGGGAAGGAAAAAAATAGACATGATACTGGCAAAAGCAGAAAGAGAGTTACTTGATAGTGGTAAAAACCGAAAGATTTAAAAAGGGCAAAGGAAACAGAGAGGTAGTAAAATGAAGCAACTGAACCCGTTTTTGGAGTTTGATGGGATAGCGCCGGATTTTGAGTTTGAGGCGCAGGTTTTGGAAAAGAACAGCAGGGAAGCTGATTTGCTGATTAAAAAGGGGTATAAGATTAAGAAGCCTGTCTGGAGCGGCCTGATCGCGTCTTGAGAAGCTTCAGCAAGTCATCCTAGCGAGCGGTTATAAACAATGTACAAGATGAAATTGTGGGACGAGGACAAGTGGAACATTCATTCAAGCGGCTACAGCTCTTCCAAGTACGGCAGCTTGGCACCAAATGATAAAAGAGAAGAGAAAAAGTATCATGAGCACAAATACGGGCAAAAAGAGGGAAATTCAGGCTCTGACTACATAAAAAAGGATGAAAAAGAGCGGGAAGAAAAAGAGAAAAACCCCTCGCTGTTTGATGATATGGTAGATGAGGAAAAGAAAGAGAAAAAAACAGAAGACGAGGAAATAGCATTCAAAGCCGCAAAGCAGATATTCAGCGAAGCCAAGTTTGAAACGAAAAAGACAGAGCCAAAAAAGGAAGCGAAGACAATAGAAGAAGCCATAAGCAAAGCGATTGAGGAAGAAAAGAAAGTGGTTGTGATGGACAATTAGATGGGATTTTTAACAATTTCAAAAATTTTAATGGTTTTAATTCTGCCCTTTCTGCTTTTTCTGGCAGTGCTGAATTCCGCAGCATTCAGCGATTCGTTTTATCAGGAAAAATTTTCAGAATATGGAGTTTATGACAGCGTTTCCAAAGCGGATTTTTTGCACAAGAAAGTCGTTGAATTTGTAAAGGGCAGCAATAACGAGCTTCCAAAAGATTTTAATGAAAGGGAATGGCGGCATTTACTTGACGTAAGAAATGCCATTGGCTTTTCGACAATTGTGCTATATGCCCTAGTTGCCTTATTCATAGCACTGCTGACAATTTCCGCATTGATATTGAAGGCTAACAAGCTGATACTGGGCTTTGTGGGCAAAGTGCTGGTTTTTGGCGGAGTATTGACAATAGCAATCGCGGCAATCTTATTTTTTCTCATCAATTCAAATTTCCCATCAGCTTTTGAGTCGTTTCACAGGGTATTCTTTAAGCAAGGGACTTATGCGTTTGACCCTGCGAAAGAGGTGATAGTAAATCTTTATCCTGAGCAGTTATTCACAGACTTGGGAATAAAAATCTCAAAAATTGCCGGCATCGCTTCTGCAACAATCGTTTCGCTGGGCATATTGCTGCTGCTGAAGTCAAAAAAGCAAAAAAATAAAAATAAATGAAAAAACATGGCAATTGTGAAAAAGCTCATAGCAGCGAACTGGAAGATGAACAAAACTGCAGATGAAGCTGTTTTATTTGTTGAAGAATTTAAAAAATTAGTTAATAACATAAAAAATGCTGAAATTGTCATTTGCCCCCCTTTTACTGCTTTGCAAGCTGTTTCTAATGAAATTAAAGGGGGCAATGTGGATTTAGGCGCCCAAAACATGCATTTTGAAAGCGCTGGAGCTTATACTGGCGAAATTTCCCCATTAATGCTAAAAGGCATCGGCTGCGAGTATGTCATTTTAGGCCATTCTGAAAGAAGGGAAATCTTCAACGAGAATGATTTTTTAATAAACAAAAAGGTGGTAGCTGCCTTGAGCCATTCGTTAAAGCCGATTTTGTGCATTGGTGAAAACCTGGAGCAAAGAAAAAACGGCAAAACAGAAGAAGCGCTTGAAAATCAATTAAAAAATTGCCTGAAAAATATCACTAAAAACCAAATATCAAAAATCAATATTGCATACGAGCCAGTCTGGGCCATAAGCAGGGGCAACCCAAACCACAAGGCTGCAACTGCAGATGATGCAGAGAGCGGCCACAAATTTATAAGAAGCATGATTGCAAAAATGCACGGCGAAAGCGCTGCCAAAAACACCAGAATCATTTACGGAGGCTCAATGAAGCCTGAGAACGCAAAAGAATTGCTTGCAATGCCTGACATTGACGGCGGATTAGTGGGAAATGCATCATTGGACCCAAAGAGCTTTGCTGAGATTGTGAAGTCAGTTAGATTATGATAACTCAAATTCTGGAATTAAACAAATCAAAATCAACTTAATTAAGGTGTTAACTGATTTTGTAGTCAAGGCACATCAACATAGAGCTTCTGGGTTGCGCTGTAAGCTCTGCCGTCAGCACCTTGTATCATAATGTTAAATATGTAAGTGCCTGAAACAGCATTTGGAGGCACTTGAACGCCAATGCCAAGATTCTTTTCCTCATTTTTTTCTATGTACACGCTTCTTGACCGCGGATTCCATAGTAAATTGTCAGTCTGAATCGGCTGCTTGGTTTTTGTGTATCCTGAAGGGGTTGGCCTTGAAACAATTATATCAAAGCCCTGGCTTTCAAGAATATTAATTATCTTCAGACCAAACACATCAAATTTTGTCCTTCGTATGGCTTTTCTGTCAATTCCCAGGCAAACCCTTTCAGAGCCAGCACAGACTAAGTCTCCTATTCTTTCATCAAGCTCGCTTATTGTTATGTCCTGCAATTCAGTTGCCTGCGAAGAAAGCTTCTGTATGAACCTTACGCCAAAGCCAAATATGATTATGGAGATTATAAGTATAACGATGAAATTAAGCGATAACTCTATTGCCCTTTTGCTAAGCATTCTATCCATTTCTCACAAAGAAAACAGGCTTTACAGGGGCAGTAAATGTCGCCCTTGCCGTTTCTTTGGAGTATATGTTGGTGCCGTTGGCTGTTTTGCCGCTTACCACTTGTTTTGTGTATTCGTAATCAACGCTGTACCTTACTGAGCCAAGCTCCTCAACTTCCTGCGGCCTGTAGCTCAAAGTCAACGGGACATTTATCAGAGCGTTGTCGCCAATGCCATTAAGCACGCCGTCCAGCTCCTTTTCGGCGATTAGCAGCTCGGCTCTTGCATACTCGCTGCTGTACAGCACTTTTATTTTTGTGAGCTTTACAGGAAGCGCCAAGTCCTTGCTTATGTCATCCAGTGTTACCCTGAACTCAAAAAAGTCCTTTCCGGCGTCAAACGGCTTATTGTACTTTACAACAGAGCTTGCCTTGAAAAATCCTGTGTTTATCTGGTCCAAATAGTTTTGGGGAGCGACATCCTTTTTTTCCACCCCCAAGATACATTGCTCATCGGCATTGCAGAAATAATGCACAAAAGTTGCATCTTCGGTTCTTGAGCCTATTCTGATTTTGCCTTTGCCTTCACATTTTCCATAATCCTGCGGGCAGGTGCATTCGCTGCCCGGCTTGCCGTTTTCCATGCTTTCATTAATTCTGTTGCCGCAGCAGTTCCTCTGCAGGCTGTAAGCGCATTTATTGTCATCGCATTTCGACAAAAAGCATGTTCTTTGCGAGCAGTCAGCGCTGCTCCTGCATTCGGGCTTGGCGCAGCTGCTTGCAATTATTAATGCAACAGCAAACAACAGGAAAAGATAAGCTTTTTTTATTTTAATCCGCCTCTTTGCACATTTAGCTTTACTTAACAAGCTTATATAAATAGGTTGTGGAAAAAAAAGAAAAAGAAGAGAAAAAGCTTATTTCTTCATAGCGCTCATGCCGATAAGGATGAATGCCACAAACACAAGCACGCTCTCCAGGATATGCGTGGCGTAGTTGTTAACCTGCCCAAAGTGCACAAATGTGTACAGCACGCCTGTAACGCCGTACAGGACAAAAGCCCACATCCACTGCTGGTTGCCCTTTGATTTGTATGCAAACCAAAACGCCACTAAAGCAGTTACGAGATGGACAACTGCCCACAACTGATTTGGCACAGCGCTTAATGCTTGCCCCAGCCCGTCCAAAAATGCCATCTTTTCACCTCCACGTGTGGATTCCTTATTAATTTGGCTTTGTGTATTTAAGCTTTTCTGTGAATTTAAAGCTTCATCCAATAATTACTTCTATTCATAAAAATTAAAAAATAATCAAAAATCCTATAAAAATCTAGGCGACGCCAA
>JACPTD010000053.1 GCA_016192955.1 Candidatus Woesearchaeota archaeon
AAGGAGAGAATTCAGCGCAAGATAACCTAAAAAAATGGCTTAATGATAATAAAGAGAGATTAGAAAAAATGTGGAATAAAATAGAAAGTAAGAAAGAATACGGCATCAGAATTTACTATGACAAGGAAAAATTAGTGCAAGAAGTTTCGAGCAGCAAAGAAATAGGAAATATTCAAAGCCAAGAAGGAAAAAGCATTGGCTTAAGTTATTTATTGCAAAGCAAGGCAAAAGACAAAATTAATGAAATTATGTGGAATAAAGTTAATGAATTAAAGAACAAATTCTATAGTGATATTAAAAAAGTGACTACTAATCTAAAAATAAATCCTTCTAGAATCTTTATTGATGAGGAAAAAGATTTGTTACTAAGCTTGTCTATTCTAGTTGATAAACACCAGTCGAATAAAATTAGAAAAATTTTAATGCAAAAAGCTGGGGGTAATTTTTCAATTCAATTAGCAGGCCCTTTTGCTCCTTATTCATTTGTTAATGACGAAAATGATAGGCAAAGATAAAGTAAAAGAATTATTTTGCCCAAATTGTGGAACGATTGTGGAAACTTTAACTGGAGTTGATAAAAGAAAACATTGTGGATACTGCGGAATAGTGCTTGAAAACCCAAAACCATAGATTTAAAATGACAATTTCAACAAATGGGAAGTAAATGAAGAATCTTTTGTTTAAATAAGCGTTTCATGAGTTAAAATGAGGCATAACACGAATATCGGAATTGTGGAACTAATAGACAGAACATTAAACAAAGGCGTTATCTTAAATGCAGATCTAATCGTTAATGTTGCTGATGTTCCTTTATTGGCTGCAAATTTAAGGTTGGCCTTGGCAAGCGTTGAAACTATGCTAAAGTATGGTGTGATGAATGATTGGCTAACAGCAGTTGCATTGGTTAAGGAAGTTGTAATTTACAAAAGTTCGCCCAATAATCACGAATTCTACACTCAAAAAGGGGGTTTCTCTTCTCAGCTTCGCATATGTCGGAAATTTCTATTAAAAATTAGAATTTGCAGAAATTTCCGAGCACGCTCGAAAATTCCATTATGTAGTTGTAACTTGGAATTTTTGACGAAATAAGATTTTATACAAACATTTGGCAAAACCTTTAAATTCAAGTAAGCAGATACATTCTGCATGGCACGTGTTTTATCTACAAAAGAGTTTGACACATGGGAAAAACTTCTTCCAAAAGAGCAGCAGGAGCAGATTAAGGGATTTATTAAGGAATTAAAGCAAAATCCCAATACTGGAAAGCCATTAGGTTATCCTTTCTTCCGGGAAAAGAAGATGGGCAAATATCGTCTGTATTTTCTGATTTACGAAGATGTTGATACCGTTTTGTTGGTAACAATAAGCGACAAGAAGGCTCAGCAGGATACAATCGACAATATAAAAAGCCAATTGGATTACTACAAAGAACTTATCAGAAAAAATCTTTAGCGTTCCCTTAATCTGCCTTTTGAAGCATCTTCTAAACCGCGCTTAATGCTGAGCAATAGCTCGTCTTGCGCAATAGTTTCTAATCGTTTTAAGTATTCGTATTCTTCTTTTGGGATTGTTACAGTTTCCATGCAACCAATTTAGATGAGGACATATAAATAACTTTCTCTCGGTTTTCCCAAATGTACGCTGAGAACGATTTTGGGCGGCAA
This sequence comes from Candidatus Woesearchaeota archaeon, assembly GCA_016192955.1. Classification (GTDB taxonomy): domain Archaea; phylum Nanobdellota; class Nanobdellia; order Woesearchaeales; family GW2011-AR4. The sequence continues at coordinate 1,665 of JACPTD010000053.1, forward strand.
AAAGGTTTTGAACCCTTCGGGCATCTAATACTCGTTTGGCAAACTTATCTTTATCTCTTCCTCAACCCCTTCAATTTCCCGAAACCATACACCTTATCCTCAACAACATAAACCTCAAAATTATCAAGGTTTTGTTTAAGGAAAGGGCTCAGGATTTTGTCTCTAAGAATATCCGTTCCTTCAACCATTGTATTGAAAGAGGGCTGCACTATCAAGTTCCTGCCCTTGTATTTGCCTTTCAAAAAGCACTTGAACTGCTCAACTCTTGGGCCTTCCCTGAGCGACACAGCAGGGTGCTCATGGCCTATTATAATATTCTTTATGCCTTTTAACGCAGTTTTATCCGGTATTTTGTTGCCATGTGTGATTAAGATGCTGTCAACAACAAGATAATCAACGCATTTAACATTCCTTTTTCTGGCTATTGGTCCCAGTATGGTATCGTGGTTGCCTTTTATCAGGACAATTTCATTGCAATCTTTTGATAATAAATCAATAAACTTGAGCGCGTTCCTCCACTCCTGCTCAGATATTGTGCCAAACTCATGCTTCAAGTCGCCATTGACAACAATTCTTTCAATTTTCTTATCCCTCAATATGGCAAATATTCCATTCATTCTTTTAACAATTTCTTTAAACTGCAGCCTTGGAACAAGAATGCCCTGCTTGTTCAAAGCTTCCTCATATCCAATGTGCACATCAGCTATAACCAGAGTAGAATTAAAGTACAAAGCCAAGTCCACAATTTCAATATTAGGCAGGATTCTCATGCGTGAGAAGCAATTTTACCTAATATATATACTTTAAGATAAAAAATAAAAAAAGAAAAAGCGCTTATTCGCCGCCTTTTGCCAGCTCCCAAACTTCCTTTAATGCAACAACAACACTTGCTGGAATAACCAATGCCAATATGCTGTTGAAGACTCCGCTCAAGTAAGGTCCAATCCACTGGACATCAGCCCAGTTTTTAATCTGGTCTCCGCCTGCAAAGGCAACTACCACTAAAGCAACTGTTACCCACAAAAATTCCTTGGTTTCTTTTCCTGAGACATTCAGGAATCCAACCACCAAACCTAGAACAATCAGCAATGACCACAGCCATGCTGTTGCTGTACCAAGCTTTGGGGCTGCCAAACCAAGCACTATAGCTATAATTACTCCCACAATAAAGGAGTAATTCCCAATCTTTTTTTCCATTTAGTTTCACCTCCAAGTGCAAACTAGAAGGTTCCGAAAGCTTGCTTCCGACACCTTCCAAGTGTTATTAACACTTAGAATATACACTCTTGAGAATACCACTATATAAACCTTTCGAAAATAAAGCCAAAAATTTTAAATACAAGTTCCATATCAACATTTTAAAATAGTATTCTTACTTAAAAGCGGAGGTGGAATGTAAAAATGATGGAAGGAAGCAAAATGGGGCAATGGGCATTTATAATAGGTGTATTCATAGCAGTTGTTGTCAGCTTGTTTAATGTAAGCGACAATATAGGCGGCTGGCTTGTATTATTGCTGGTCGTATTAGGATTAATAGTAGGCCTATTAAACGTGACCGAAAAGGAGACAACACCTTTCTTGGTAGCAGCAGCGGCTTTGCTGATAACGGGAACAACTGGAGGCAACCTTGTAATTATCCCTGTCATAGGGGATTATTTGAAGAACATTGTACAGAACATCGCTGTTTTTGTAACGCCAGCTGCAATAGTTGTGGCGTTAAAAGCAATCCAATCATTGGCTAAGGATTAAAACTCTTTCTTTTTATTTTTTATTTTTCAAACCAAAATGGAAAATGTGTTATATATGAATGATTCTTATCTGAAAGAGTTTGAAGCGGTTATTGAAAGCGTCAAGGATGACAAGTTTGTTGTTCTGGACAAGACTGCATTCTATCCAACCGGCGGCGGGCAGCCCCATGACACAGGAGTTTTTACTTGTAATGGTATAGATTACCCTGTTGTTTATGTTGGCAAGTTTTCAGGACAGATAAGCCATGAAGTCAGCAAGCCGGGGTTAAAAATTGGCGACAAAGTTGCCGGCAGGATTGATTGGGACAGGAGATACAAGTTTATGAGAATGCACACAGCAGCGCATTTGCTTATCTCCATATTCAACAGAGAGTCAAATGTACTTATTACAGGCAATCAGATTGATGAAGACAAAACAAGAATAGATTTCAATATGGAAAACTTTGACAGGGACAAGATAATGAGCTATATTGGCACAGCAAACAAGCTAATAAAGGAAGATTTGCCTGTCAAGGTCTCCTATATGCCAAGAGAAGAGGCAATGAAGCTGCCTGGAATTGTGAAGCTTGCCTCTGCATTGCCACCAAATGTTGAAACCCTAAGGATTGTTGAGATCCCTGGAGTTGACTTGCAGGCTGATGGAGGCACTCATGTCAAGTCGCTTTCTGAGATAGGGGCTATTGAGCTTGTCAAGGCAGAGAATAAGGGAAAAGATAACAGAAGAGTTTATTATACTGTTAAGTAAATGATTTCACAACCCCAATCTCTCATCAATCTCTTTCGCAACTTCCTTTAAGTCTTCACAAGCCCTTTTAATGTCTTTCTCAACTTCTTCAATAAGGGCTTTGAGGTTTTCAACCCTTAATGTGTAGATGTTTCCTTCATGCACCACCAAGCCGTATTCCATAAGCTTGTTAATATGGTGGATTATAGTGCCTCTTGTTAAGGACAGCCTTGATGCCAATTCATCGCTTGTCAATGTGTGCTTTTGCTTGGCTGATTTCAGCAGCTCTATAAATACTCTAAAGGTGCTTTTATCCTTGTCCCTAAGGTTAAACAAGCCTAAAGAGGAGCCAAACCACTGCAGCTCCTGGTTTACGTTGTGCTCAATTGGTCTTCTAATATTTACTATTGTTATTCTCTGCCTTATGTATACCATATAGAATCTATAAAATACAGAAGCTCCCTTATATATAAATATATGCCGAAAAGTTTATATACTAGTTGATATTACCAACTTTTTGTTGATGTTAAGTCAACCAATTAAATATACATAGGAGGTGCTGAATATGTTTAGAAGCAACATTTTTGACGAAATTGAAAAAGAGCTTGATTTGGTGTGTGGAAATAGCAACTGCGTTGCAGTAATCAAAAAACCAGAGCAAGACTTAGAAGGAATAGCAAGGCTTCCAGTAGCTGATGTGGCTGAAACAGAAAATTCTATAATAGCTACATTTGAGTTGCCTGGGGTAAGCAAAGAAGAAATTGAGCTTAATGTGACAGATGACAGGGTAGAAGTAAAAGTTGAAAGAAAAGTTGAGAAAAAGGAAAAGTTGAGAAAAAGGCAGAAGAAAAAGACAGCTACGCCTATGAGATGAGAAGCCACAGCTTTTATGGGGCGCTGCCATTGCCGTCAGAAGTCATTGCTGAAAGCGCAGAAGCAAGCTACAAAAACGGGATGCTTAAAGTTGAGATTCCAAAGGCCAAGAAGCAAGTGACAAAAAGAATTGAGATAAAATAAATTTTTATTTTTTGTTTTTTAAAATTTAATATTTAATGCGTTAAAAATGGAACAAAAAAAGGAAGATAAAAGGCAGGAGAAAAAGGAAACGCCAGAACAATCAAAAAAAACAGAGGAGAAAGATGAATTGACAGACACATTAAAAAGGCTGCAGGCTGAATTTGAAAATTACAAGAAATGGAATGCAAAGGAAAAAACTGAATTTGTCAGGTATGCCCATGCAGACATGATTGCCCAACTGCTCCCTGTGCTTGACAGCTTTGAGATTGCATTGAAGAACACTGCAGACAAGGAAAAATTTATTGAGGGAGTCAAGATAATCTATGCGCAATTCCATTCGATACTGGAAGCCGAGGGGTTGAAGCCAATCAAAGTAGTTGGAGAAAAATTTGACCCTTACAGGCATGAAGTTTTGATGAAGGAAGAATCAGACAAGCCCGAAGACACAATACTGGAGGAATTCCAAAAGGGGTACATGCTGAATGATAAAGTTTTGAGGCACAGCAAAGTAAAGGTTAGCGGAAAATAAGGTTATTTCAATCAAAATAAGTCAAAACAAAATAATATTCAAGGAGGACAATTAAAATGGCAAAGGAAAAAATAATCGGAATTGATTTGGGAACATCAAATTCAGCAGCTTCTGTTTTGCAGGCGGGAAAGCCGACAATAATCCCAAGCGCTGAAGGCACAACAGCCTATGGGAAGGCTTTTCCAAGCGTGGTTGCATTCACAAAAGACGGCCAGATTTTGGTTGGAGAGCCTGCAAGAAGGCAAGCAGTTTCAAATCCAGAAAAAACAATCATGGCTGCCAAGAGAAAAATGGGCACCAGCCACAAGTACGGCATTGACGGAAAAGAATACACGCCGCAGCAGATATCAGCATTTATACTCCAAAAAATAAAGAAAGACGCAGAGGAATTTCTTGGGGAAAAAATAAACAAAGCAGTCATCACCGTTCCCGCTTATTTTGACGACAACCAAAGGCAGGCAACAAAAGACGCAGGAGAAATTGCAGGCCTGGAAGTTGTGAGAATAGTAAACGAGCCGACAGCGGCCTCAATGGCTTATGGCATTGACAAGCAGGATAAGGAGCTTAAGATCCTTGTTTTCGACTTAGGCGGTGGAACTTTGGATGTCACAATAATGGAATTTGGCGGAGGTGTTTTCCAGGTGCTTTCGACGTCAGGCGACACGCAATTAGGCGGAACCGACATGGACCAGACATTGGTCGATTATCTTGCTTCAGAGTTTAAGAAGGCAGAGGGCATTGACTTGGCAAAGGACAAGACAGCACTGCAAAGGCTGAGAGAAGCTGCGGAAAAGGCAAAAATCGAGCTTTCAACTGTGTTTGAGACTGACATTAACCTGCCTTTTATAACAGCAACAGATGAAGGGCCAAAGCACTTGCAGATGAAATTAACAAGGGCAAAGCTTGAGCAATTGATTGAGCCAATCATTAAAAGGTGCAGGCATCCTGCAGAGCAGGCAATCAAGGATGCAAAATTGTCTGTTAACCAGATTAATAAAATAATCCTTGTAGGAGGCCCAACAAGAATGCCTATTGTGAGGAAGTTTGTTGAAGACTTCATAGGCAAGCAGGCAGAAAGAGGCGTTGATCCAATGGAGTGTGTTGCAATGGGCGCTGCTGTGCAGGCAGGAGTGCTTGCAGGTGAAGTGAAAGACATCCTGTTGCTTGATGTGACTCCATTAAGCTTGGGAATTGAAACACTTGGCGGAGTTTTTACAAAGCTGATTGAAAGAAACACAACAATTCCCACAAAAAAGCAGCAGGTATTCAGCACAGCTGCTGACAACCAGACAGCTGTAACAATAAGGGTTTTCCAGGGAGAAAGGCCGATGGCTAATGACAACAAGCACCTTGGGCAGTTTGACCTGATTGGCATTCCGCCTGCTCCGAGAGGCATTCCCCAAATTGAGGTTGCATTTGACATTGACGCAAACGGGATACTTCATGTAAATGCAAAAGACTTGGGAACTGGAAAGGAGCAGAGCATAAGGATAACAGCGTCCCAAAAATTGAGCGAAGATGAAATAGAAAGGATGAAGAAGCAGGCAGAGGAATTTGCTGATGTTGACAAGAAGAAAAAGGAAGAGATTGAAGTGATAAATCAAGCTGACAATCTGGTCTATACGACTGAAAAGCTGTTCAAGGACTTGGAAGGCAAGGTGCCTGAAAAGGAGATTGGAGAGGTCAAGGGCAAGATTTTGGAATTAAAGGAATTGCTAAAGCCTGCTGATAAGGATGTTGATGCCATTAAAAAGAAGATGGACGAAATCAACGAGATAGTGCAAAAAATGTCAACAGAATTGTACCAGAAGGCAGGGCAGCAATATAAGGAAGCGCATAAAGGACATACAGCAGAAGAAGGCGGAGAAGAAACAGAGGAAGAAAATGAAAAATCAAAAAATGGCGACAATGTTGTTGATGCGGATTATGAAGTGAAGGATGAGGGGAAGAAAAAGAGGAAATAAGACAATATGGAAGAAAGAAAGAGAACTAATATAGATATTTTTGAATCTTTGATTTGTAGAAGTTTAAGTTTAGGTTGTTATGTTGAAGCAATAAGTTTAATTCATAATACAATAGAATCATATCTAAAAAATGTATTAAGATTAAAAAATGAGGTTAAAGGTTATTATCTTATTGATTATGCTATAGATTGTGAAAGAGCAAATCTTATTTCAAAAGATTTGTTTAACGACATTGACGAATTCAATAAAAATAGAAACAAAGCTATACATAAGTTATTGAAAAATGAAATTGATTATAAAGAGTTAATGAATGTAATTTTTAGTGGTAGAAAGATACAATTGGGGTTAAGTCCATGTAATCATAAAAAAGAAGAAATAGAAAGAGTGTTGAATATAGATAAAAGAGCTATAAAGATTGTAACAACAAAGGAGATTATGGATTTTCAGAATAAGCGAATCGAGTTTTAAAATAAGAAAAATTTACCAAAAAATAATCATCCCAACTAAATCCCAATGCCTCAAAATCCCAAAAACCCCCCACCAATACCTTTATAAACAAATAAATGACTAATCAAGGTGATAAAAATGGAAAGAATAACAACTAATCCGAAGATAATGCATGGAAAGCCTGTGATAAAAGGAACCAGAGTGCCTGTAGATGTCATTCTTGGCAGCTTAGTGGGCGGAATGAGCTATGAGGAAGTGGAAAAGGAATATGGAGTCAAAAAAGCCGATATAATAGCCGCTATAGAGTATGCTGCAAAATTTGTTATGGGCGAAGAAGTGAAGCCATTGAAGATAAAAGTATGAAATTTCTAATAGATGCGGATTCGCCGTACTCTTTAATAGGAACTTTTAATAAACGCGGATACGAGGCTGCCCATGTTAGAAAGGTATTGGGCTCTGCTGAAGATGATGAAATTTTTGAATACGCCCAGAAAAATGGTTATGTTGTCGTCACGAGGGATTTAGGATTTGCAGAAATATTCCTAAAAAATAAGGGAATTGGGTTAATTTTGATGAGATTGCCTTATTATTTTAAGGTTGATAAAATCAATAAAGTTTTTGACGAATTCCTGAAGGAAATCAATGTAACAGAAATAGTTAACTCCATAATGGTGGTTGAGCTGGGAAGGTACAGGACTAAAAAACTTTGAAAATGATCATCCCCACTTACGAAGAATGCATAAGGATATTGAAAGAAAACAATGTCCCTGATAATGTTGTCGCCCATTTGAAGGCGGTCTGCGATTTCTCTATCAAGATTTGCGATTTGCTGGAGAAAAAAGGAATTAATGTCAACAAAGACTTGGTTGCTGCAGGCGCTTTGCTGCACGACATTAAAAAAACTGATTCTGAAGACCATGTTGTTGAAGGCTATGGATACATTAAATCGCTTGGATTTCCTGAAGTTGCGCTGCTTGTAAAGAAGCACGGGCTTGCCCATCTTGAAAACGAAGATTTTGCGCCAAAAACATGGGAAGAGAAGATAGTTTTTTACGCTGACAAAAGGGTTAAAAATGACAGGATTGTAAGCGTTGATGAAAGATTTGGTTACATAAAGCAAAGGTATAAAAAAGAGGATGTTGAAAAGGAGCTTGAATTCACCAAAAAAATAGAGTTTGAGCTGTTGGGAAATGAAAAATTGTAGTTTAATCCCAAAAGAGTTGATAAACATTATTACCAAAAACACTCCATTAAAAGAAGTATTAAGGTTGGCTGCCCCGTGCAGGTGCGATGCCTGCAACAACGGCTGCAAGTTCGGCTCCGGCTCTTTAGCGGGGGATGATGCAAAAAGAATAGCGGCTTTTTTAGGCGTTTCAGGGGAAGATTTAAAAAAGGGCTTTTTGGAAGAGATTGAATTGTTCAATAAAAGGCTGTTAAGGCCAAAATTGATTAAGGAAAAGGGGAAGCCTTATGGAAAATGCATGTTTTATGATGATAACAAAGGATGCACAATCCATGAAGTCAAGCCTTTGGAATGCAAAACTTCAATTCAATGCAAGGGCTATGGGGAAGAATTAAGCGTATGGTTCATGCTCAACCATGTTGTTGATGCAGGAAGCCCTGAAAGCATACGGCAATATGCGCAATATATAAAAAGCGGCGGCAGGCTGATTCCAGGAGCTTCATTGGAGGAGCTTGTGCCTGACAAGGAAAGATTAAGAAAGATTTTGAGCTATGAACTCTTATAGAAATGCCAAAAGAAAAAGACTATTACAAAATACTTGGAGTAGGCAAAAATGCCTCAAAGGAAGAGATAAAGGCAGCTTACAAGAAGCTAGCCAAGCAGCATCATCCTGATGTAAATAAATCTCCGGATGCGGCTGAAAAATTCAAGGAGATAAACGAGGCTGCTTCTGTGCTCGGCGATGACAGCAAAAGAGCCCAGTATGACCAGTTCGGCGCAGCAGGCGAGCAGTTCCAGCATGGCGGATTTTCCGGGTTCGACTTCTCTGACTTCATGTCCGACATTGGCGGCTTTGGAATGGATTTTGACAGCATATTTGAGAATTTTTTTGGCGGGGGCGGAAGAGCAAGAAGAAGGCAGCGGGGCTCTGACTTGAGGTATGACTTGGAGATTGAGCTTGAAGACGCGGCATTTGGAGCAAGCAAAACAATAAATGTTCCCAGACTGGAGAAGTGTGAAAAATGCAATGGAACAGGAGCGGAGAGCAAGTCTGACATCGCAACATGCCCTGACTGCAATGGAAGAGGCGTAACAACAAGAACGCAAAGAACGCCTTTTGGGCTGTTTTCAACAACTGCAACATGCAGAAAATGCCATGGACAAGGCAGGTACATAAAGAATGAATGCCCTGAATGCAATGGAAAGGGTGTTGTCAGAAAAACAAGAAAAATTGAAATAAAAATTCCGCAGGGGGCAGTTGACGGGACAAATCTAAGGGTGCAGGGCAGCGGGGAAGCTGGAGAAACAGGCATGCCTGCTGGAGATTTATACATTGTGATTCACGTTAAACCCCACAAGATTTTTGAAAGGAATCATAATGACGTTTATGTCAAAATTCCCCTTCCCTTTGCTGTTGCTGCCTTAGGCGGAGAAATTGAAGTTCCAACATTAAAGGGCAATGCAAGCCTGAAGATTCCTGCAGGAACGCAAAGCAGCACTGTTTTCAGGATGAGGGGCCTGGGCATACCTGACCTGCACAGCCATCACAAAGGGGATGAGCATGTCGAGGTTTATATTGCCGTTCCTTTTATATTGCCGTTCCTGAAAAATTGACAACAAAGCAAAAGAAATTACTGGAAGAGTTTGAGAAAGAGAATAAAGACAAAGGGTTTTTTAAGGGTGTGTTTGGGTAAAATTTATTTCTCAGCAACCAAAACCGCAACCTTTATATACAAGTTACCACATTTGTATACACTATGGCTGAAACAATATCTGTGAGGATTGACAAAACGGAATTAAAGGAAATTAATGAGATTTCAAAGCTTGAGAAAAAAAACAAATCCAATGTAATTAGGGAAGTGCTTGAGAAAGGAATA
>JACPTD010000058.1 GCA_016192955.1 Candidatus Woesearchaeota archaeon
ACATTAGGATCTGAAAGGCTTACGCGTCGCCCCTTAATTCGGTAGAGGAAATTGTTCTTCAAGAAATAAGAATAAGCTCTTGATTTACCTTCGGAGATACTGTTTAATGCAAAAGATTCTTAAACATGCCCTTTATATTATTCTGATGTTCATTCCAAAGAAATACGGCCAGAGCAGGATTGACAGATGCCCCTTCTGCCAGAAGCAGGCAACCATCATGAACAGGCAGAATGTTCCAGTTTGCGCCTCCCACAAGGGTGAAGTTCTTGACAATGATGTAAAAACAATCACTGTGAGAAGCGATGACCCAAGATATTTTGACTAAACATATTGAGCTGAACACATTTCTCAGGATAATCGGAATGAAAGGAACGGGAGGAAAAATCAAACTCGCCATCCGCTCAGGCTCTGTCAAGGTAAATGGTGAAATTGAAACAAGAAACAAAAGAAAATTAAAAGCACGGAACATTGTTGAATATCTTGGGAAAAAATATGCAGTTGAGGAAAAAATGATAAGATGAACTACAAAGGGCTGGAACTGGACAAATTTCAGGAAGATGCGATAAAAAATATTGAGCGCAACAAGTCTGTTGTAGTTTCAGCGCCAACAGGCTCGGGAAAAACGCTTATTGCTGATTACATCATTGACAGGGATTTCAAGAAGGGCATAAGGGTCATTTACACTGCCCCGATAAAGGCGCTTTCAAACCAGAAATACAAGGAATTCTCAAGAAACTACGGTGAAAAAAATGTCGGAATAATAACAGGCGATGTCCAGAAAAATACCGACGCATTGATTCTTATAATGACCACTGAAATATACAGAAACATGGTATTGGGCAATGATCCATTCATAAGCGAAGTCTCTTACGTGATTTTTGATGAGATACATTACATAAATGACATTGAAAGAGGCTATGTTTGGGAAGAGTCCATAATATTCTCAAAGCCGAATGTAAGAGTCTTATGCCTGTCTGCAACCATTCCGAATGCTGAGGAATTTGCAAGATGGATTGAAGCAATAAAAGGGCATGAGGCTGTTGTTGTCAGGCATGATGAAAGGCCCGTGCCGCTTCACGTGAATTTTTATGATGCGGAGCTTGGAGTGACAACGTTAAAAAACCTCAAAGAATCTATGGACATTCCAGATTATCATAAGGTTATCCACAAGCATTACAGGTTTAGGCAAAAGCAAAAACCAAAAATTCCATCCCACTTTGGGCTGATAAGGGAAATCAAGAATAACGTGCCATGCATGTTCTTCAGCTTTTCAAGGCAAGGCTGCCAGAAAAAAGCGCTTGAGCTTTTCCAGAAAAACATGTTTCAGCTGAATCCTGAAATTTCATCCTTTGTAAGGAACAAGCTTTCCGGCACGAGCCCTGAAATAAACAAGCTTGACTCTGTCAGAATGCTGAGGCAGGTACTGCCTTATGGAATAGGATTCCACCATGCAGGCATGCTTCCAATCCTGAAAGAGATTGTGGAGGAGCTTTTTGAGAAGGGCTTGATAAAGGTTTTGTACACAACCGAGACTTTTGCCGTCGGGATAAATATGCCTGCAAAGAGCGTCTGCTTCGAATCATTGAGAAAATTTGACGGCATATCCTTCAGGCTCATGAATTCAAAAGAGTACTTCCAGATAGCAGGAAGGGCTGGAAGAAGGGGAATAGACAAGGAAGGCTTTGTCTACATAATGGCGGAAAGGAAATTTTTTGAATATGAAAAAGTCAAGAAGATTGTCCATTCTGACACTTCCCCAATAAAATCCCAGTTCAGGCTTTCTGTAAATACGGTGCTTAATTTAATAATGCAGCATGACGAAAAAGAGATAGACGAGATTTTGTGCAAAAGCTTCCACTCTTTCCAAAAATACGGGAAAAACTTCATGGACAGGGAAAATATCGTGAGCCATAATGCATTCTACAATTACAAGAAAAAGCTTGAAAAGATGGGTTATGTGCTGGAAAATAATTTGACTGAAAAAGGGGTTTTTGCATCAAAAATCTATGCTGATGAAATATTGATTGGAGAAATGTTTGCAACCGGCTTTTACACTGAATTAAATGAATACCAGATGCTGATGGCTGTTGCATGCCTATGCTACGAGGCAAGGGAAAAAACCGAATTCTTCAGAAACCACAACTCAAAATTGGCAGACGGGCTTAAAAGAATGATTTGGAAAAACAATTATCTTAAGCATGAAAAGCGCTTCAGGGAGATTGAAAACCTGAGCGCATTGGTTCATCCCCTTTATCATGGGCAAAATCTGTTGAAAATAATTGAGAACACAAACCTGCTGGAAGGGGACATTATAAGGTTTTTCAGGCAGATTGCTGACAAGCTCAGGCAGATAAAGGGCGCTACAGAAGACAGAAGCCTGAGGGACATGCTCTCCAATTGCCAAAAGATTGTTGAGGATTGCGTTGGGGAGTTTGACACTATCTGACTGCTTCTTTCAGGATAATGCGTAGTTTTTTAAATGAACTTGCTTAAACAATACCATGAAACGGGGATTTTGGATAGTAGTCAAGGACATAATAAAAAAAGCAGACGTTGTTCTGGAAATTCTTGATGCAAGAATGCCTGAGCTTACAAGAAATGAGCAGCTGGAAAAATATGCCATAAATTCCGGAAAAAAGCTTATACTGGTCATAAACAAAAAAGATTTGGTATCTGGCGATGCAATCAAGGGGATTGAAAAGAACTATTCTGGCAGGGATCATGTAATCATATCATCCAAGAGCCATAAAGACATGCGCAAATTTGTCGGGGCAATAAAAAGCAAAGCAAAAAAAGATGCATTGAAAGTGGCTTTCATTGGATACCCAAATACCGGAAAGAGCTCATTGATAAATATCCTGTCTAAAGGCGGCAGGGCAAAAACAAGCTCGGAATCAGGCTTGACCAGGGGAGTGCAGTATATATCCGGCAGAGGCGGCATAATGCTTATAGACACTCCTGGAGTGGTGCCTTATGAAGATAGGGAAGAAGTTATGCTTGGACTGACATCTTCCATAAGCCCAAATAAATTAGGTGATCCTGAAGCAGTTGCATATGAACTTCTTGGGATATTCAAAAAGAACAATCCAATTGCATTGGAAAATGAATTTGGGCTTGATGCCGGATTGGATACGCAGGAGTTATTGGTGGAATTCGGAAGAAAAAGATGCATGCTCATGAAAGGAGGCATTGTTGACGAGAGAAGGGCTGCAATTCAGCTTCTTACGGACTGGCATAAGGGCAAGATAAGGATTTGAGCTTCAGATAAAAAAACGCCGGGACTGGGCTTGTAAGCTTAGTTGATAAGTACAACCTCACACCATCTGTTTTTCTGTCAAAAACCGCAATTTATGAGTTTAGTGCATATTGCTTATCGCAATTCTCATCAGCGGTTTTTGAGCATGCTGGGAAATTTTCAATTTCCGACATTTTTAGATAGAACAACAAGTATTTATTTTTAACGCATTTTCGACTGATTTTTGTTTAAACGAAACAGGATAAAATTATTTGAGTAAATCGCTCAAATAAATAGAAAATTCAAAAAACGAAAAATTTATATATAAGTAATCCTAAATATAGGATTAATTAACCCTAAAAATAGGATTTTGGAAAAATGTTAAAGAAAGAATATCAAATATTAAAGGCATTTATCAAGAGACCATGGAAGAAATTTACATTTAGAGAGATTAAGGAATACTCGAGAAAAAAGTCGGAAAGCTATGTCTATAATTCATTAAAGAATTTTGTTAAAGAAAATGTCCTTCTTGAACAGAAAGTCGGAAATAGTGTTCTTTACTTTCTTAATTTCAGCTCACCAAAAACACTTGTTTATGCAGGCTTTATTGCTGAATATATTGCATGGCACAGAAAAAATATCCCCTATGATGATTTAAAGAGCATAATGTCAAAAATACCAACAGATTTTTTCATTTTCATAATAACAGGAAGCTACGCAAATAACACCCAAAAGAAGAATTCTGACATAGATGTTGCTATTGTTTGTGATGACAGTTTTGAACCCAAGAAAATATATGCTGAATTAAGACATGACTGCATGCTGAACATTCCGCCAATACACTTATATACTTTCAAAAAAAGTGAATTCCTCAGCATGCTCCTTGATACAAAAGCCAACTATGGCAGGGAAATTGCAAAAAACAACCTGATACTTTCAGGCGGGAAAGAATACTACAAAATTGTTTCAGAAGCGATAAAAAATGGATTCAATGGTTAAAATTTAGAGAAGAATTTAGCCTGCCGCAAAGCACGACCTTTTACAGTTCGGTGATATCTCACTCCTATTATTCTATCTTTTACTCTGCCAAAGCCATTCTTTTGACAAAAGGCGTTAAAACCTCTGCACCAGATGTCCATAAGAAGACTTATGAAGAATTCGAGAGGGTTTTTGTCAATAGCGGAATTCTGGACATGAAACTATTTGAGATATACAAAAAGATGGTTGTAAGAGCTGATGCTCTTCTTCAGATATTTAAGGATGAAAAATGGAAAAGGGGGAATTTCACATATAAGACCATACCTCAGGCAAACAAAGAGCCTGCTGATGACTCATTAAAAAACGCTAAAATCTTCGTTTCACACATTAGCAAAATAATAAAAAAGTAACAATGGCGCTGATTCGCAAAAATGAGCTTAATCCAAATCTTCAAAGACGTGACCTTTTTTGTAAGCAAGAGAGAAGAATTCAACAAAGGTTTTGTCACTTTCGTTCCAAAGCCCTCTTGGCGAGGAATAGAAAAGAATCTAAAGTTCATGACAAAAGCAGGCCATCTTGTGCAGTCAGAAGGCGAGAGAATCATTGCAGATAGACTTTACGAATGCGAAATAGACTACATCTATGATTCTTTGATTGAAATTGACGGAGAATGGATAAGGCCTGATTTCATATTGCCAGGACTGAACGACTTAATCATCGAATACAAGGGAATGGATGAATTTGAATATAATGAAAAGTTTGAAAGGAAATTACAGATATTGGCAGACGCTGGAATGCGAGTGATGGTTTTGAGGCAGAGGGATTTGGAGAGGGTAAGGGAGGTTATTGTTTAGATATTCCTAGCTATTCAAGCATGGCTGAAATCAAATGCAAAGAATGCGGAAAACCAATTCCAGGTGTGGACTATAATGATAAGTATGTCCAATGTCCGCATTGTGGCGCTGTCTTTTCTAATGAGTAAGAATTTGCTTAATTTTTTCTTTTATAGAAAAGCGCTTTGTCCACTTGCTTGTATAGAAAGCTGATTAGCGAGAGAATATCTAAAGCATCTTCCTTTGTAATTGGCCAATCTAACTCTGGCTCGTGACTTTCAGGGTTACGGATTGCTCTCATAAGCCCCATACAAAGATGCATAATTCCCTCCTGCTCATTTCGTTCGGTCTCAGTTTGTTGCGTATTTAATTTTAGAGAACCTTTCAGAGATAGTGCTACGCTCATTAGGTCAGAACCGTGTTTGTCCAATTTTGATTTTTCGCGAACATATTTGTTGAAAGCTTTGCAACACTCAAAAACAGCATGAAAATGACGATTCTCAATGAAGAGAAGCCGTGCGTGTTTTTTGACTTCTGGATGGAACCTTCTCAAATCGAATGACTTGGTTTCTTCTGATTCACGAGAGCGAAGAATGGCATCTGTCTCGCCAATAACAATTATTTTGCCATCTTTGGCATTTACAGCGAGACCATAAAAACTTAGAATCTCATTGATATCATTTACTATTTGTCTGTGTCCTTCAGCATTACCAAAATACTCTTGTGGGTCGCAAAGTTGTTGAATAATTTTCGCAACCCGATAATGTCCATCGGTACTGCTTTGTATATCTTCCAATGCGTTGTATATGAATCTCCATTTGGTTGAACCATCATGTTGAATATGTGGAAATCCAGTCTTTCGAAACAACTCAGTAATCTGTGAACCTGTTCGACTATCTCCAATAATTTTGGCAATGCGTTCCAATGCAGATAAACTAAACGGCTCAATCTTAATTTGGGTCATTTTGTTTCTCACCTTTTGAAAGGATGTATAACTACTATTTAATCTTTCTTTTGCTTTTTATCAAAGATTTTTTGCTTGCTAATAACTAAAAACTATAAAAGAAAAAATATTTTCCCAAGCCAAAGGGGGAGTGATGGAATGAACTTCATAGAACTATACGAAAGAATAGACGCAAGAATTAAAGAATTAATTGATGAAGGCAAGAATGAGCAAGAAGCCAGAACATTGGCTTGGGAAGAATACCACAAAGAGATTTTTGAGGAGTAGATGTCCTTACCTTGTGCAGCCCTGACTCTAGCTTTATATCATAGCTGTGTATGTCAATTTCCCTTTTCATAGTATACCTCCATGGCGGAGGTTGCTAATATCCCTTATGTATCTTCTGTGTACATAGGGATAAAAGGCTTGGGCGTATCAGATACTGTTTAGTTATCGGCAGATTGCTGGATTTTTGCAAAATTGTGCGATTTGGCGGTTGAATGACTCGTCGGCAAGTTAAATGTACAAGACCCATAAAATGTCAAAAAATTTGGGTATGCCGAAGATTAAATAGTATCGGCGTATCATAGAATAAACGCCGGGACTGGGAAATTCATATTAGTGGAAGTGTTAAGTCAGGCAACGAAAGCTCGCAACCTTCCCAGCCACTAAAATTTTGAACCCAGACATCCTTTCGGAAACAGGCTCGCCGAAATTAGGTATTCCATGCCTGCGCAATTTCCTGAAAAGCAGGCTCTATTTTGAACATGCCATTACCAGGTTATGCGATCCCGGCACAAGAAAATTGTAAATCAATTTTCTGTGTCCGCGAAATCTATTGATTTCGTCGGCATCAAAAAAAGGTTTTATTTTTTGTTTATAAATGTTTGTTGAATGTCATATTGTTCAAAACAAAAACTTTAAATATATTGCAGTTAAGTGGCAATATGGGGTGGTTTCATGAAAAATTCAAAAATGTTTGTTTTATTGGCAATGCTTTCAATCTTGGTTATTGCCTGCTCCCAATCAAATGCTTCTGCTCCGGCGCAGAGCTCGCCGCAGCCTGCACAGCCTGCAGTAAGCGCAGGAAATTCCGGCAATGCTGTTGCGGTTGCAATAAAGGGCTTTAAGTTAGAGCCTGCAGAAGTTAATATAAAAGCAGGTGAAACTATTGTTTGGACAAACGAGGACAGCGCGCCCCACACAGTTGAAAGCGCTGACGGCGTTTTGAAGAGTGACGAGCTTTCAAAAGGCGACAAATACAGCTACACTTTCACAAAACCCGGAAAGCATGACTACATCTGCGGAATCCACCCTTCAATGAAGGGAAGCGTAACGGTGCAGTAGATGAAGCCTTATTCAAATTTTCTTTTTTCTGTTGCAGTAACCGCAGTTATGAACGCCCTTGATATGATATATCATCTCGCGACAGGATGGGCTGTCCATCTGAATTATGTTGCAATCAAGCTGACAGTCATATTCCTTACGGTTTGGCTTATAACGCAGCTTATCGGGATAGGAAAGGAAGAGGGCATTGTTGCAAGCATTTTTGGCCCTTTAATGTTTTATATTTACTACCTCTATGCCGGAGCAACCCTGAACAGGGAAGTATTCAAGCTTGATGAGCAATTTTGGTTTGTATTTCTGCATATTGCGTTGATGTTAATAGCCTATTTTGCTGCATTTTATTTTGTTAAATCAAAAAAGCACTGGGTAAGATCCTTAAGCTTTGTAATTACGGCAAGCTTTGCTTCCATAGCTTTGAGTGCGTTATTCTTTATGATAAAAATGAGGCTTCAAGGCTTAGATGAGGAAACAGCAGCCAGATTAATGACATTCAGCCTGATTTTAATGCCGGTTATTGCATACATTGTCGGAATAGTAATGGGAGTTTTAGCTGATAATTTATTGAAGAAAAAGCATTTAGACAGGATATTAGCTACAATAACCAGCTCTATAATTATTGCTTTTGCCACAAAGGAGTTTATGCATGCAATATTTGCGTTTTTCTTTGTGCTTATTGTTTATTATGTCATACATACTTACAAAAAAGGCATGGCGAGTGAAGCTTAATGGAAAAGAAAGGGTGGCTTATATTGGGAATTGTAACAGGATTGATAGGCAGCTTTTATGAGTTTATTCCCAGAAAAACAATCAAGTCAATAGCAGAATTTTTATTATTTGACATAAATGTGCTGGGGCACAGGATAAGGCATAATGATTTGATATTAATCGCAACAATCCTGTTGATTGTAAGCTTTGTGAGTTTTTATAAGGTTTATAAGATGATGAAAAGGAGATAAATTTAGCATTTTATCGCGTTGCATGGGATTTCCCATTTAGAGAGAGCGTTTTTGGATTAATGCCTAATGCCTCCGCTGCTTGTGCTATCCTTCTATGGGCAGCTGATTCAAGAGGTTCAAATACAATGCTACTCATGCCATTATACCTCATCATTGTAACATTAGCCGGAAAGCCCATTTGTCCTCTATGATGATACCTCCACCCCTCTCCTTGACTGAGCCAAGTTTGATATGGCATTCCACTAAGGTCGACAATGTCCTTTAATCTCTCAACCACTTCTTCAATACCCTCTCCATCTAATATTATCTCTAATCTACCACCTCGGTACTGTGTAACCTCATAGATTTTCATTTTTTCCTCCGTTTAATTTTTATATTAAATCAAAAAATAATAAAATTATTCTATCATCAATTATAGTTGGAAATGATAAATTATAGTGGCTGGCTTACCAGCCAAAATAGAATAAGCTGTAGCTAAATGAAAAGAAATTTGTTGAACACGATTTTAGATTTGTTCTTTGCATTTTTGTTTGATTATATCTTTTAATAATTCTATTCAATCATCTCAATCTCAATATTCAATCCCTCGGGTATTGGAACCCTCATCACAAGCCTTAAAGCCCTTTCATCCAAGCCAAGGTCAATCAGCCTTTTATGGATCCTCATCTCGTAATGCTCCCAAGTCGCTGTGCCTTCGCCATCAGGGCTTTTTCTGGTTGTTACCTTGAGCCTTTTGGTTGGCAATGGAATCGGGCCCCTCATGTCAACACCTGTTTTGTCAGCTATGTCTTTGATGTAGCTGCACACTTCATTGATTTTGTTAATGTCAATGCTTGCCAGTTTTATCCTTGCTTTTTGCATTTTATTTGGTTTTTATAGGAGCTGATGTTTTTACAGCAACTTAGTGCCTCATGGTAATTGTCAGTTTACCGTGAACCCAAAACGGGATTATAAAAATAAATGATTACTTCTTCACTAAGTCAATGCACATTCCGGCAGCCACTGTAACGCCTGAGTCCCTGACAGCAAATCTTGCCATCTGCGGTATTTCAGCCTGCTTTTCTATGCACAATGGCTGTATAGGCCTTATTTTTACCACAGCTGCATCGCCGTTCTTTATGAAATCAGGCTTTTCCTCTTTTGTTGCGCCTGTTGCAGGATCAAGCTTCTTCACAATTTCCGTGATTTGGCACGCAACCTGCGCTGTATGAACGTGGAATACAGGAGTGTAGCCTACGGTTATGACTGTAGGATGATTTAACACAACCATTTGGGCTGTGAACTCTGTTGCAACAGTTGGCGCGTTGTTCGCGTGGCCAAGAACATCGCCTCTTGCTATGTCCTTCTTTTCTATGCCCCTGACGTTGAAGCCTATGTTGTCGCCTGGCTCTGCCTCCTGCAATTGCTCATGGTGCATCTCGATTGTCTTTACCTCGCCAGTCACGCCCTTTCCTTCCCTTGCCGGAACAACAATAACCTTGTCATTTACCTTCATTACGCCTGTGACAACCTTTCCAACCGGCACAACGCCGATCCCTGTAATGTTATAGACATCTTGGATAGGCAGCCTTAATGGCAGTTGGGTTGGCTTTTGCGGCTCTTTGAATGTGTCCAATGTTTCCAGCAGCGTGCCTCCTTTGTACCATGGCATGTTCTCTGACTTCTTTGCAACATTGTCTCCTGGGAAAGAGGCACCTGCAACAAAAGGCACTTCCTCAACCTTATAGCCAACCAGCTTTAGCTGCTTTGAAACCTCGTCCTTGACTTCGTTGAACCTCTTCTCATCGAACTTTGCCATGTCCATCTTGTTCACATAAATTATCATTTGGTTTACGCCGAGGGTTCTTGCCAGAAAGATATGCTCTTTTGTTTGCGCCTGCACTCCGTCCCCTGGGTTTGCGGAAACAACAAGTATTCCTGCATCTGCCTGGGCAGCGCCGGTTATCATGTTTTTAATGAAGTCCTTGTGGCCTGGCGCATCTATTATGGTGAAATAATATTTTTGGGTTTCAAACCTTTTGTGGCTCAAGTCAATTGTAACTCCCCTTTCCCTCTCTTCCTTTAGGTTGTCCATTACAAAAGCAAACTCAAAGCCCGCCTTGCCAAGCTCTTTTGCAGTGTCCTTGAGCTTCCTCATCGTCTGCTCGTCAATAGCGCCTGTATCATAAAGCAGCCTTCCCACTGTGGTTGACTTTCCGTGGTCTACGTGACCGATAAACACAATGTTCATGTGCGGTTTTCCCTTAGCCATTTTATCAATTAAACCTCCTCAATAAAATTATAAATTTTAGCCTGTTTGGAAATCCTACTTTATTTAAAAAGGTTGCGGTTTTTTATATGTAAAAAATAATATCATTTTCATAAAAAAAATCCAAAAATTAATATATGATTTTAGACTGCTGTTTTCCTATGTTTGACCATTTTGCAAAGGAAAAATCCGATTTTCTCAGGAAAAAAGATAAAAGCAAAAAAGGCTGCATAGACCGAGATATAAAAGAGATTGTCGATATAATCAACTCTAAAAAAGATTATTATGCCACAAGCAGCTGCGCCGGAAGAATTGTTTTGCTGGAAATGAAGTCAAAAAAGGCACTAAAAAATATAACAAGAACTACCAAAAAAGCCCAGAGCTTCCTCTGGCTCCAAGCAAAAAAGAGAAAGCATGCTTTGGAAGCGGTTTTAAACATCAAATCTGGCTTAAACAACAGCCTTTAATTCTGCATATTGCCTGCAGGAAACTTGACGCTGCAAATAAATTGCTTGAAACTTCAAGAAAAACATTCAGAAGAGCAGGCATTATCGGCATTACAAAAAGAAAAGTCATGATAGAAATAATAGGCGATGAAAGGCTGGAAACAATTGTCTCAGATAAAAATTTTGTCGCTGATGGAAATTACATCAGGCAATTGGCTAAATACGCAAATGAGAATTTTGAGGAGAACAAAAGGAAAAGTGAAAGGTTTTTGAAGTTGTTGGCGAAAGTTTAAAGCTCGACCACAAATTTTCTATCTCCTTCTTTGTATATGTGGCCCTCTTCTTTCGGTTTTAAATTTAGCTCTTTTGCAATTTTTGTCGGTACTCTCAGAGTAACTGAATTGCCAGACTTCCAAAAACTAACCTTTTCTCTTTTTGTGCCCCACAAGCCCTTTTCTTTTAATTTCTCTTCAACTATTTTAAAGCTATCATCTGGAAGGTACTCCTCGCCGCACTTTTCACAATATTCAATATCTAAAATTCCGCAGTTTATTCCTTCCATCATTACTTCGTCCTTTTTCCATTTTATTTTGCCACCGCATGGGCAAGGGTAATTTAGTTTTTTCATAGTTTTTGCCTTCAAAGTTCTATTACGGTTATTGGATATATTTTTTTAGTGTCTTTTAATACAAATTCCCTATAAACAATTTTATACCATTTGTATTCTGCATGAATTGTTCTGTCAGGCATAAGTTTCTTTGCGCCTCTTGTAACTGCTTCCTTTATTTGATTTATGCCAATGCCCCTATCCACCATCCTTTGAGCTACATGCTCTGAACGCTTTTTAGAGTCTTTCCATTTAGGCATGCTCTTAAAGTTGATATTGATAGCCAATTCAACCATTTTATCCAAAAATGTACAAAAGTATATAAAATTATCGATTTTGTTTAAATAGTTCATATTGCAATTGACAAAAGAAGAGTTTTTGAAGTTGTTGTGAAAATATAACAAAGTTTAAAAGTCAACGATTGTTTTTCTTATTCGATATGATAAGTTATAGGTGGAATAATTTTTATGGTTAGTTCCCAGGAGGTTTATATAGGAAAAGGAATGATCCTTTAATTAGAGATTTGGATAGAATCATTGATGAAACGAATTTTAATGTTGCAAAGCTGCAATATTTAAGAGGCAGGCAACATGAATTCATGAGAGAAACACATGATATTGCAGAGCATGTCAAAGCTGGATTGGAATTAAGCCCAGAGCAAGAAAAAAGATTGAAACATTTAGATACAAAAAATGAAATTATTTATGGAATACTGGATATGATGCTAGAGCCTGTATATCTTAAGATGAGAGAACTTGGGTATTCTCATGAAGATTTAATAAGATAAATCCATTTAAGCCCCAACCATCGCTTCTGTAAGCCCTTTTCTGTCCCTTATTTGCTTTATAATCCTGCCCTGCAGCTCTTCCGGCAATCTTTCAAACTGCTGGTCAACAACCGAACTTGAGCCTCTGCCGCCTGTTGCGCTTCTCAAGTCAGAGCTCCAGCCGAACATTTCTCCAACAGGCATTTTGGCTTTTACAGTTATTGTGCTGCCTTCCTGCACAACATCAAGCAATTGCCCCCTTTTGTTGCTTATGAGCTTAGACAAATCTCCAAGGTAATCAGCAGGGGCTTCTATCTGCAATACCTGCAGAGGCTCAAGCATTAAAGGGTTTGCCTGCATCATTGCCCCTCTTATGCCTTCCCTAACAGCAGGGTAAATCTGGGCAGGCCCCCTATGAATTGCATCTTCGTGCAGCTTCATGTCAGTAAGCATGACCTTGACCTTTGTGCAAGGCTCCTTTGCCAAAGGGCCTGCGCTCATTACATCCTCAAACATGTCCATTATCATCTCAAGCACCTCTCCAAGGTGGACCTGGCCTCTTGTCAAATCCATAAAAAGATTGCCCTTGAAAATATCCTTAACCTTGACAGCCTCTTTTGAGTCCATACCGCATTCAACAAGAGCATCCCTAAGCTCCAATTCCTTTTTCTTTACTCTCATCTCTTGTATTTTGCCTGACTTAATTGCTTGGTAAATCGCATCCTCCAAAGGCTCAGCAACAAAGAACAGATGGTTGTGCTTGTTTGGGGTTTTTCCCATAACCTCAGCAGACTTTTTTGTTATGCATTCCCTGTAGACGACAATTGGAGGGGAAGTCTGGACTTCAACAAATTTCTCTGTCCTTATCCTGTTCTCTATCACTTCGAGATGAAGCTCGCCCATGCCGTGCATCAAATGCTCGCCTGTCTCTTCATTAATCTCAATCTTTACAGTAGGATCTTCCTTGCCGACCATTCGCAAAACCTCAATCAGTTTTGGCAAATCGCTTGGCTTTTTTGCTTCTATTGCCTTTGTGACAACAGGCTCAAATATGTGGGTTATCTGCTCAAACGGCTCTGTCTGGCGCTCTGTTACTGTCTCGCCGACATAAGACTTAATGCCTCCGACCCCTATGATGTTTCCCGCAGGCACGTTGTCAACAATCTCCCTTTTTGCCCCGTTATAAACAAAAACCTGCTGGACTCTGGAGCCCTGCTTCATCCTGTTTAAATAAACCTCAGCCCCTTTTTTCATTGTTCCTGAAAAAAGCCTTCCGGCTGAAATCTCTCCAGCCTGCGGGTCAATGACAATTTTTGTTATGACAAAAAAAACTCCTGCAGTTGGGTCGCATTTTACAAGTCCCTTTCCCTCTTCGCTTTCTATTTCGCCCTGCCATATTTTTGGAATCCTGTACGGCTGTGCAACCAGCGGGTTTGGCAAATGCCTGACTACCATGTCCAAGACAACCTCGTGCAAAGGGGCTTTGTCTGCCAGCTCAGGATATTTCCCTTCCTGGCTATAAGCCTGTATCACATCCTTGAATGAAATGCTTTTCTTCTGCATGTATGAAATTGACAATGCCCATTTGTGGAATGCACTTCCAAAACACACAGAGCCATCCTGCACATTGACCTGCCATTTCTCGCCATAGCCTTTTGGCGCAATGTCCATTATAAGCCTGTTAACATTTGCGATTATCTTCACAAACCTTTCCTGCATCTTTTCAGGAGTCAACTGAAGCTCCTTGATTAATCGGTCAACCTTGTTGATGAACAGCACAGGCTTGACCAATTCTCTTAAGGCTTGCCTGAGCACGGTTTCTGTCTGCGGCATTATCCCTTCAACAGAGTCAACAAGAACTATTGCGCCGTCTGCAGCCCTCATCGCCCTGGTAACCTCTCCGCCGAAATCAACATGCCCGGGAGTGTCAAGAAGATTAATCAAATATTCGTCATTCTCGTAATTGTGCACCATTGAAACAGCTGCAGTGTCAATTGTGATGCCCCTTTCCTGCTCGTCTGCGTGGAAGTCAAGCTTCAATGCCTTTCCGGCATCTTCCTTTGACATCATGCCCGCGCCTGCCAAAAGATTGTCGCTGAATGTGGTATTATGGATAAACATCCCTTCGGCAACAAAATTATGATTGTCTTCAACTGTAAAGTCAAAGACATAAGGCTCAAATACGGACTCTATTGTCTGGACTTCTATAAACGCAAGTTCTTCATACATTGTTCCTTTTCTCTCTTTTAGCATTTTCATCATTAAGTTTCCATTAGCCGTTGTGACAGGGGCCAAATCAGATACATAACTTCCAATAATTGTGTTTGACATTAAGATTGCCGACCTTTCCTTATAGTCTAAGCCGAAATGTATATTTTCGAGAAATTTTAGCAAGGAAACTCCGGTCAAATACAAAGTATTCCCTTGTGCAATAGGAACGCATCCAAATCTAGGCAATAATAATTTTAGATCGTTAATCATGGTTCCGCTTGCAGAACAGATTGATATAGCCCTTCTTGCCTTTTCCACTCCCCCATCACAATCGAAGTACGCCTTCAATAATTCTGCAGCATAAATCTTTGGAGACCTAAATACTAAATCAGAAATCCTCACGTTATGGCTTTTTTTCTTTTTAGGGTAATCAAACACCGAATTTAGGACTTCCAGCAAAGTGGTATTTGTAACTATTTCTGGCGTTTTTCCCGGATAATTTCTAAAAGTCACATCAATTTTCAGGTCTTTCACAATCCCTAAAAACATTTTTTCTAACTCCTTTTTTCCAACAATGAACTTTTTATGATGACCATCTCCAATAAAAAGCCCTGCAAGGTAGAAAAATTTTTTAAAATCTTGCGGTAAGCACATGGCATTGGCATTTTTTCCCCTTCTAGCACCAGACCTAAAAGCCATGTACTCTATGCCATCATAGATTTTTTCAAAAGAGATATTAAATAATTGGGCAATTTTTAATATATCCTTGAGCTGATAGCGATTTTGCCAGGCTCCGTGGTATAATGATTTCGGCTTTAAATCAGAGCTTATTTTTTTACCAATTTCTTTTATTTCATTTTCCAATATCAGTTTTTTTAGGAAAGCCCCGTATTTTTCATTGATCCATACATAAAACCTCTTTTCCGATAACTTTTTTAAAATTTCTGCTTTAAGGTTTATATTGGACTCGGTATTTGTAATCCTGGGGCATACAATCCTGTCTCCTAGCTTTAAATTCCTTGCCTCCTCATCAGCAAACTCCAATTCATTAAGTTTTACGTACTTGTGCTCCGGGGTTGATATTATTTCAAAACCGTTCCTCAATCTTATTTTTATGCAATTCCCCCCTGCCAGCTTCCACGCATACGTTATGACCTTCTTCTCTACACTTCCGGTTTCTTTGTTTAACGAAAATACATGCAAATTAGAGTTTTTTATGTCATAAACTGTTTGTTCTTCGGTGGCCTCGACAATCTTGCCAATTTTAGTGGCTCTGTTGAAAAGATCCGATGCTTGTATCATCTCCCCATCTTCCAAAACGAGCCTAGAAGAACCGCTTATGCACTTTCCATGGTCAATGTGGGCGCAGATTGCGATGTTCCTTATATAGTCTGGCTTCTGCATTATTCGCATAACCTTATCCACCATCTTCTCTGCCATTAAGTCACACCTTAGAAAACATGCTTCTCATGCACTGTTGTGTAAGAATGAAGCTCATCCTTCTTGAACCAAAGCTTTATCTCTTCATCGGCCTCCTTTTTGCTGCCTGACGCATGGACAACGTTTTTGCCCCCTAACCCTTTTTTTGAGGCATAAGCCATACTGATATGCGCAAAGTCTCCCCTTATCGTGCCAGGCGCTGCCTCGTGAGGCGAAGTGTCCCCAACAAGCCTTCTTGAGTTGTCAACAGCGTGCACTCCTTCAACAGCAAAAGCAACAACAGGCCCTTCTGTTATAAATTCAACAAGCTCCTTGAAAAATGGCTTTGATTTATGCGCGGCGTAATGCGTTTCAGCGAACTTCTTATCTATCCACACCATCTTGATGCCGATTATTTTCAATCCTGCATTCTCAAATCTCTTTAAAATTTCTCCGACTAAAGCCCTTTCCACACCATCCGGCTTTACTATAACAAGGCTCCTCTCAATCATTCCACACCTTCCTGCTTTTCACGCTTGAACCTTTTGCTCCATCTTGTCTCCAAGAACTTCCTTCCAAGCTTTACATGGTTCTTTTCGCACTTTGATGAGCAGAAGTATAAAATCTTTGCGTCTTTCTGCACATAAATCTTTCCAGTCCCCCTTTCAATATTGTTGCCGCAAAAAGTGCATTTTGCCATTTGAGTTATCTATTGTTTTTATAATTTTAATTTTTCAATCTGGCTTCGCCAAATGATTGCGCTCGGCAAAATTGCCTTGCCACTAATTTTGCCTCGCCTATTTATTCAATAATTTTTATTATTGTAATAAATTCGAGGCGAAAAATCATTGGCGGTAAATTTTTCGCCGAGTGTAATTTTTGTCGCCTCAAAGGCGACGGATTGAATTATTTTTATTTATAACAATTTAATCTTATCCGCTTCCTCTTCCAGCTTTTGTCAGCTGGCTTGCCTCAAATTCCGTTTCCCTAAGCATTAAAATGTCGCCCAGCTGTATGGGGCCTTTGACATTCCTTCTCAATATCTTGTTTTTGTCCCTTCCTTCCATTACCCTGCACCTTACCTGTATTGCCTCGCCCCTTGCTCCAGTCCTGCCAATAATCTCCTCAACTTTTGCTGGCGTGGCAAATGAGAAGTTGACAGCGCCTTTTACCTGCTCTTCCTGCTGCGGTTTCTGGTCCCTTCTTTTCATCTGGCCGCGATGCTCCTCTTTCAGGTGCTTTGTTGGGTCTTCCTTTGCCATCTTACTCTTTCATTCTGTCGCTTATTTCCTTTATTAGCTGCTTTGCTTCCCCTTCCTGGACTATTGCAACGCTTCCGGTCGGAACATCAACTCCTGCAGCTGCTCCAAGCTCTTCCTTGCTCGGGACTTGAACGCATGGAACGCCCTTTTCTTCTGAAAGCAAAGGTATGTGCATTGTTATCTCAGGCGGATTCACGTCTTTGGCAATCACAACAAATTTTGCAGTTCCTTTCTCAATAACTTTTGTTGTCTCATTTGTCCCTTTCCTTATCTTTCCAGTGGCTTTTGCCACTTCTATCGCTTCATAAACCTTGTCTATTAATTCCTTTGGCACTTCGAAAACCATTTTTATCGTCTCCACCCTGATTTAGATAAGTCAAGAACGCTTACCTCACTCAGCTTAAAATAATTTAAGCCTCATCAATCACAGGTGTTACAGAGGAATAGATGTTTATTTATATAGGTTGCGGTTATTAAAAAAATAATCTTTATAAACTTTTAATTTTTAATTCCAATAATGGCATACATTTGGCTGGAAGCAGACTTTATACCCTCAATTATAACTTTTTCTGTTTCATTCCTCGCACTTTTCATCGGCTCAATTACCGACTTGAAGACAAGGGAGGTGCCTGACTGGCTTAATTATGGCTTGGTGATTTCAGGGCTTGGATTGAATTTGCTGTTTTCCGCTATATATTCAGATTCATCTTTTATAATAAACAGCATAATTGGCTTGTCGATATTTTTTGGCATTGCATACATCATGTTCTATGCAGGGCAATGGGGGGGCGGCGACTCAAAGATGCTTATGGGGCTCGGGGCAATGATTGGCATTGATGTCGGCTCTTTAAAATCCCAGTTTCTATTCGGATTTTTTATCAATGCGCTGTTTATAGGCGCAGTCTATGGGATGTTGTGGAGCATTTTGCTTGCCATCAAAAACAGGAAAATGTTTTCTGCAAAATTCGGCAAAATCTTATCAGAGAAGAAGATTATCAAGTCAAAAAAAATTATGCTTGTTGTACTGGCTTTGCTGCTCATCCCCCTATTTTTAACTAAATCAGCATATGATAAGATACTGATTTTGTCGTTTGCATTCCTGATGCTGGCAACATTCTACCTGTGGATTTTTATAAAAGCAATTGAGAAATCATGCATGCACAAGCTTGTTGAGCCTTCGAAGCTCACTGAAGGAGACTGGATAGTCAAAGACATCCATGTTGGCGGAAAATAT
Source organism: Candidatus Woesearchaeota archaeon (assembly GCA_016192955.1). Lineage (GTDB taxonomy): Archaea > Nanobdellota > Nanobdellia > Woesearchaeales > GW2011-AR4. The sequence continues at coordinate 18,486 of JACPTD010000058.1, forward strand.
ATTACAGGCCCAAGGGATTTGGGGATAAGCAAAAGCCAAATAAAAAAATTAATCGGCTTTTATAAAAAAAGAAAAGTCAAAAAAATACTCATTAAAGAGGGGATTCCTTTTGTGCCGAGCTTTTTTATTGCTTTTGCCGTCACTTTAGTTTTTGGGAGTTTGCTGATGTTGTTGGTTTAATTGCATCCCTCATTTTCCCTATACATGGTTCTTAAGACCTCAGTAACTGCTTCTTTTAAACTGACATTTTGCGAATTTCCATTATCATCTACAAGTACTCCAACACCATTAGCGGTTGAGTAACTACAAAGAGGTCTTCCACCAACTCCACGAACGGTCATCTCTTGGCTACCTACTTTTGTAGTTATATCAACGGTGCATCTTCCATTAATATCGCTAGTAAGTATTGAATCTTCTGGATTTTTCGGTGCATCAGTCCAAGCATGCGCATTTCGGCTCAAATGAGAAAGGAAACCAACCCTTGTAATCTCACATAATCTTTTTTTTTTTTTTTCTATATAGGTCTGTCTTATGTCTTTCATTTTATTAAGTCAGTCTTCTCATCTGCTTTGTAAAATATTCTTCTTCCTCTTCTGATATTATTTTTGGCTTGGCAGCGTATGCTCTGGGCTTTTTTTCCTCTTTTTCAAAATGCCCAATGTTCTTTGTCTGCTCCTTTAGCTTAAGCTCAACTGTTGACATTTCCTCTTCGCTCAACTGCTTCGGCTGCCATTGTAGGTTAATGCCGTCATTGTCCTTCCTCGGAATGACATTAATTGTGAAATGCGCCACTGTCTGGCCTGCGGGAACGCCGTTTGCGACAAATATATTCGTGCCTTGAACGCCAAGCGACTCAAAAATGGCGCTGCTTATCTTGTTTGATGCCTGGAAAAGCCTTCCTATCTCTATGTCAGGAACTTGCTCTATGATTGAGTAATGGTTTTTTGGCATTACAAAGCAATGGCCCGGGACAGCCCCGTTCACGTCAAGCACAGCCAGCACAAATTCATCCTCATATACCTTTTTGGAGGGAATCTTGTTTTCCACAATCTGGCATACAAGACACGCTGCTTTTGTCGCCATCATCTAGCACCCAGTATCTTTGAAATATCATCAAGGTCGATGCCTTTGGATTTTTGCTCCGGCATTTTGGCATCTTCACTTGCGCCCTTAAGCGAAGCAACCAGCCTGTTGCCTATGTCCTCAATATCGGCCTGCTGCATCGCATTTTGCGGCAATACAAAATTAATCCCGTCATTCTCCTTTCTTGGTATCACATGCACCATGAAATGCTGAGCCCTCTGCCCTGCCGCGATTCCATTGGCTACGATTATGTTTGTCCCCTGGGCATCAATTGAGCGGAGCATGGCATTTGACAATGATTTAACGGCCATAAACACATGAGCAAGCTCATCATCAGGAATTTGCGGCATTATGGAGTAATGCTCTTTTGTCAGAAGAAGCACGTGCCCTGGATTTGATGGGTTTATGTCCAGAAGCGCAATGACCTTTTCATCTTCATAAATCTTTTTTGACTGGACTTTTCCTGCAACTATCTGGCAGAATATGCACTGCTTTTTCTGGAACTCTTTCAGCTCTTCAGGAGACATCTGCTTAATCTTTTCCTGCAAAGCCTTCAACTGCTCTGGAGTTATGTTTTGTTCTGGCATGCTCTCAATTTTATTTAATCTTATTAATAAACTCTTCTCTTGTCATTCCCGCCTGTCTTATTATGCTTAATAGCGTTCCCTTTTTAATCTCATCTTTTAATGGAACTACGACAAGCATAGTCTTCTCATTTATTTTCTTGTGCAGGGAAACGTGGCTTCCCCTTTGTCTTACAACAGCAAAACCTTCCCTTTGCAATAATTTGATGACTGCATTTCCAGAAACAAGAGGCAACTTCATTTTTATTACAGAGAAATCTCGATCGGCACGTTAGCAGTCACAACTCTAGGCACTAAGGACTTTTTCTTTAAATCTTCCTTTGTCAAGCCCAATTGCTCCAAAACTTCATCCAAAGTTCCCAATTCTTCCGCAGTTTCTATGTAAAGCTCCACTGCTTCCTTAATGTTGCTTATAGCCTCTTCAAATGTTTCGCCTTGAGATGCAACATTCAGCTCTGGACATATCACAGAATAGCCTTTGTCTTCCTGCTTTATTATGACATTTAATAATAACTGGCTTTCCATTTTTGCTCAATTATCCACATAATTCACTATTATATAAAATTATCTGAAAATTTTTTGGGCTGTTAAGTCTTTTGGATATAAAATAATAAAAAAATTATGAATTTTTTGCCCCAGCCAAATATCCGATACATATTGTAAAGATGTATGTTAAAGCAGATATAGTATTTGTATCTCTACCAGTCAATAATGCAAAAATAATAGGTATAAGAAGTATCAAAGCAATTAACCCGATAATATTTTTTGCCGATTTACTACCATCACCAAAAAATTTTCCTAATAAACCTAACTCAATCTTAGTTTTTTCTAAGCTGTATTCTGATTGTTTATACTCTATTTTACTTGACATTTTGTTCTTTTAAATAAAAAGTGAAGGTAACAACTTTGATATTTTTTTGAAAAGCATTGATATGCCCTATAAAATACAAATCATCTCCTTCGATAGAAGCTAATAAGTGGGGCTTTTCGGATACGGAACTTAAAATTCCATCAAAATTAAGAAATTCAATAACCAAACCTGTTTTGTCCTCTTTAGGATACCATCTAATTTTTTCTCCCTTTACATCTTTTTCCTCTTTGAAAATTAACTTACAATTAAAGTTCACATCTTTAATTTTAAATGATATATCATTAGTTTCACTATCAGTAACAAAAACTCCAGAAGCAACTATTGTTTTATCTCCGCTTTTAATATCTATATTCATTTAATCATCCCTTTCAATTATTAGCTTATTGTTCTTAACTTCTCCCTCTAAATCCTCGCCACCTTTCCAGCCTAATTTCTCAATAAGTTTATTAGGAATGACGACTATATACTTATAATAATCGGTTTCGTTATACTTCCTACCGTGCTGTTTTATTAGCCTCATAGGGTAATTTTTAGAAATGAGTATTTAAACTTTTAGGGGTTTTGTCCAGTGCTACTATATCCAGCAGACTTTACAACCCAAAATTTTTATTCCCATTAAGGCGTCTGGCAAAAAAAGTTTCCAATGCAGCATTGGGCATTCCTGCACTGGTTTCTGGCCAAATTTCCACTCCTGCAGTCATAATGCAAAGCGCCTCTTCTGCCGCAGCTGTCAAACCAATAGATTCTGTCTTCCACGCAGGCTTTTCTTGCATTAGGGATGCACTCTCTATTTCCAGAATTTTCACCCCTGTTCCTTCTGCTGGACTCTGTTTCAAGCTCGTCATTTGGCTCCTCTTGCCCTGTTATGCCGCTTTGCATGGCTTTCGCCTTCAACAAACTGCGCAACTCCAAGCCCTTTTATCAGCTGCCTGCACTCGTCATTAAGCTCTGCGCTCAATTTGTAAGAAACACTTTGCTCTTGGCTTAACTCATCAAAATGCCACGCTATCAAAGGGTCATTTTTTATTATCACATCGCTTGGCAGCCTTTCAGCAAGGTATCTGTTTAAATCGTCAATGCAGGTTTTTGGAATAAACTCATAAAACCTGAAGTCCCTAACATCATGGCCATTTTTCTGCTTTATTTTGATTTCCACTTCGGTAAAATTTTCGCAAAATATAAATTTCCTCAGTATTTCAACATTCTGCCTTGTTAATTCTATCTTGCTGTTGTCCAAATCATTCCTGCAGTCTTGGCAGCCTGAGCCGATTCCTTCGCTTATAACCTCTCTTGCATCCTCAAGGCTTATGTCTACAGGTATAAATGTGCATTCCGGCTGGCCGCATGAGCCTGTTATCCTCGCTGATTTTCCGGCGCCTTCTGCGAAAAATGATATTTTGTCAAACTTAGGCACGAAGCATAGGTGGTAAGGATATGACATTTCCAAATTGCCAGCGTAGAAAGAGCGCTTTACTTCGCCCCCTTTTACAAGAAACACATTGTTATTGCCGCCGCTTTTAAGCGAGTCTTCTATAATTGGAACATCCTTGAAGTTTTCAGGATTTATGCTCCTGCTCAAATCAAAAAAATAGATTTTGTCCACTTTACATGGGACATCATGGCTCTGCACTTCCTTTGCCCCGTAGCGCAGGCCCTTGTCAATGCCCTTTAAATCAATTTCAAATTTTGCAATTTCAGTTTTGCATGCCCTCTCTTTCACGATATTGGCCATCTTATAGCCAGCTACCAATATAAAGACAGAGACAATGCCTATAAGCCCGTACTTGAATACTTCCTCAACAAGCTGGGCTTTTTTCCGCTTCATGCTCATTTTTCAGCGCCCTTTACCTTTCTTATCACATTAACCAGCCCAATGCCAATAATGTCCGACCATTTCCTTTTGTGGTATTCCATTGCTATCTCGTATACAAACATCAGATAGCCAACTATATAAAATATTATTGACAGCGCAAGAAGCAGCGCAAGCACTATCCCGACAAGGAAATTTGGAGTGAATATTGTCAGCAGAATGCCTTCATAAAAATATGCAATGGCGCTGCTCAGGAAATAAAACAGGTAGATTCCATAAAATGTCAGCCCGCCAATTATAGAGAGCGCATAAAGCTCTCTTTTTGCATTATGATTCGAGCTTAACGCATACATAATAAGCCCGAAGAAAATCGAAATCAGCGGCACTGCCATGACAATAGAAGTTTTGTCGGGAAATAAATTTTTCAGTATCGAGTTGCTTTCCAACAGGGATATGGATTGGATGTCAACACCATAAACTGATTTATCATCTCCTATTACAGCCCCCTTTACAGACAAAGAGGATATAGGCTGGATTATGTAGCCAGGCAGCAGCATAAATGCGACAACTGAGGAATATATAAAAAAAATCAACACCCTTCCAATGCGCAGTCTTTTTTGCAGGAACATCATGCCCCACGCTATAACCGGAATCAGGAGGAGCACTATCAATGATATGGCATTCAGCGCATAAGAGGCAAACAAAGGCGCTGCCGCAAAGGCCGGCACGTTTTTAACATCCTCCAGAAACAGCTTTAAAAATGGCGAATGCCCGTGTCTCAAAAGCCCGAGGTAAAAATTCTCCCTTAAAAAAACCAAAGAATACGCAAAAATCCCCAAATCAGACAGGGCATGCAGCATCAGCAGGCCTGAGACAGCCAATGCCATTGTTTTTTTGTAGTGAAACAAGGACACAAATCTTTTGTATAATCTTGCGCTGAAGTCCCCGATTTTAAATATGAAATTGCTTGAATGGAATTTTTCGCGGTGTTTTGCTATTTTAACCATGTAAAAAGCAATCCCAATCGCAATGATTGGATCGTCCAGCGCAAATTCGAGCCATTCAAGAAGCATATTGTAAACAAAATAATAAAATCCCAGCAGCAGGACAAATATCGACAAAAATTTTATCAGCTTGCTTTTAATGTTTTTTTTATGTAGCGCACAAAGCATGCTGGGACGGGATACCTTTATATTTATTGCAATGTAAATGCTGGCTGCTAAAATCCCAATAACTCCTATGTAGAATGATGCAATATTTGTTATTAAGATATTATTAAGGTATAATTGGTAAAAATAATTCACGAATGCTATAACTTTGAATTTAAACGCGTCCAGCGCAGTGTAGCTTATTATATCCTTAAAAAACAGGGAAAAATAGGAAATAACAATCATCGAGTTTGCAAGCCTTGAAGTTTTCCCAAATAAAATAAGGGTTATATCCAGCTTGTAGAAAAGGTAGGAAAACAGGATAAAGCTTATTGTATGGTCAATCCAGTCAAGGTCAGCAGCAACGCTTCCGAAATAGCCCATGAGCCCAATGAGCATCAATGCTCCTATGAAGAGCTCAAGCAACCCAAACTCAAGCTTTTTAAAAACCTCTTTTGTTTTGCCAATCATCATGCTGTTTTTTGGCAGGCGCTTATTTAAATATTGCTGTTTGCCGCAGCTTCATCCAAAAAATAGATTAACCATCAAATTCTATGATAAAATAAAATGGGTAAGCCGAATATTCGGCTCAACCCACAAATAGACTCTATTCGTAATAGAGTTCTATTGCAAAAAGGGACTGAGATTCTTCTCTCAA
>JACPTD010000059.1 GCA_016192955.1 Candidatus Woesearchaeota archaeon
CCGGCAGGTTAGAGTGGGTTTCGGCAAAAAGGCAGCTGACAGGAACCTTTTCAACCCTAAGCAGCACTGCTCCGGTAACTCCTATGATAATGCCTTCTTTTAATGCGGTAATTCCCGCCTTCTCAAACAGATTGGCATTTTTTTCGTTGTTGGAATAGTAAAACACCCTTGAGCCTTCGCTTTCCTCGCTGGAGCCGACACCCTCAAGAGATATTATCTCCTTTGCGCTTAAGTCAGAGGCAAGCTTGCCTATGGTTGATGCCATCTCCCATTCATAATGCGTTGCAGCTGTTATCGCATGCACAATCACAATATTGTGCTTTTGATTGTGGAAAATGCCTAATGGCTCAACAAGCTTGTTTTCGTGGATTGCGACCATTGCAGGCATGTCATTAAACAAAATCTTGCCAATCTGCTCTGTTTTCAAGTGCTCTATCAGGAACTCTGAAGCGATTGTGCCCACCAATCCAAAGCCCGGAAATCCTTCAATGATAGTGCAGTTCTTCGGCTTTTTCCATAGTTTTATTTCCATAATGCACCTCTTTTAACGTTTTACTCTTTGATATTATCAAGCTTGTTTTTAAGGTTTTCTGATGCAGCAGGCAATTTTTTATAAAAGCGGCTGGTTGAAGGAGGGTGGTCAAGCAGTTCGTCCATCAGCAAAATCTTCTGTCTCTTTAATTTGATATCCTATTAATCAAGTCAACTACGAAGTAGGCAAGAGAAATCTCACTATTAGAAGCTGAGCTTTCCACTGGTGTTTCCAAGACACCAGTGGCGTAAAAATTATTAACTAAATTCTAAAATAAACCTTGAAGCTGACCAAAAGCAATAATGGTACGCTTCGGGCACTTTTCGTAAAGTGTTAAGCGTTTAATGGGTTTAACTATAGAGAACTTTGAATAATTCATTATTTTTGTAATTTCATTCAAAATTCTCTATATTTATTTATCTATATGCCGATAGATAGGGGTGGTCTGATGAAAAGCCTTAAAGAGATTTATGAGGAAAAGAAAAGGCACGCAATTCCTTTTATGATTAACACCTTTTCAAAGCCAAGGTACAGGGAGCCATTGGACAAAGAGCACCAGGAAACTCTAAATGCTTACATGAATCAAATTTACAATCCCAGATTAAGGAAGCTCAAGGAAGCAGAGCATTTTAGGGAAGAATTTATTGAGCCAGAATTAATGAATGCAAAGGCATGATCATCAGGAACTGCACTCCAGATCCTCAAACGCTTAAAAAAACAAGTTTGGGAAATCTTTGTCACCTAACGAATGCCCGAACGAAGTAAGGCATTCTTTTGCAAACAACAAAAAAGAATGGAGGTGATGCATAGGAGATATGCAGTTCCTGAAATGATTTTTATAAATTGATTTATATTTTACTTCTTTTTGTTTTCGTACTTTAGAGGATAATCTTCATTCTCGTTGAAATATCTCAGATTACTTTTAACCCAATCAAAAACATCTACTTCTAAAAATTTCAAGAACTTTGTAAAATTGCTTTTTGAAAATTTGATATCGATATCTTTGCAATGTTCTCTGTACCAAAATTCAATCTCTTCAACTCCTATAAACATATTTTTTTCCATTTAACTCACCTCTTCCATACAATATGACCATTAATATTGTTCCTTTCAAAAACGTCCAGAACTTGAGCACAAAAATTTTGCAATTCGTGATTTTTTTCTTTCTTTGCAACTTCGTATAAACGTATAAAAAATCTCTTTCCTGTTTCTGTTTGCTTAAAATTTTTCTTAAGAAAATTATGCTGACTGCAAAGGGTTTGATCATTCAGATTGAACAATGTCGCTTGCTTTGTTATCTTTGGATTGTTTCAAGGCTCTCACTTATCCTCTTAGGTTCAATTCTCATCCATAATGATGTTTAATTTGGCTTGTGACAATTTTTCTTTTGCCAAATTTAATCTTTTTTCTGCCACTTTACAATATTCTTTTGAAATGTCAATATGGATAAAATTGCGATTTGTTGTTTTAGCAACAACCGCTACCGTTCCTGTTCCACCAAACATATCCAAAATTGTGTTTCCCTTGTAAGAATAAAATTTTATCAACCTATAAATTAGCTCTTCAGGGAATGGTGCAGGATGCCCATTTCTTTGCGTTTCTGGAGGAATTTGCCAAAAGCCATCTGAAAATTTCATAAATTCCTCTGAGGTTATATCAGCATCTTTTGAATTTCCCTCCAATTTCGGCTGGAATTTTGAAAAAACTAAGATATACTCCCATGATGGCACTATGTGGGGGTTGGAAGGGCTCTTAAAACTGCCCCATGCAGTCCTTTTAAGCATGATTTGCTTATACCAAACTATCTCAGTCCTGAATATCATGCCTATTTTTCTTAGCTGGGCTATAAAGTCGTGGTGTATGGGAGTAAAATCCTTTATGCCTGTTGGAGCAATATTCAAGCAAAACCTGCCACCAGGTAAAATCCTTTATGCCTGTTGGAGCAATATTCAAGCAAAACCTGCCACCAGGCACTAGAACCCTTGTTGTTTCCTTCCATACATTGTTTAGCCATTTGAGGGAATCTTTGTACTTCATTTTATCATTGTGCTTGTCATAATCTTTCCCGACATTATAAGGTGGCGAAGTTATTGCCAAATGGACAGAATTAGAAGGAATTTTAGCTAATTCAATCACTACATCACCGCATTTTATGCCTTCGTATTTAAACTGCATTTTCAACCCCTTTTGATTAAAAACCATCATTGATAAGATCAGGATACATTTTAAGTTTATAAATCTTACACTCAAATGTCCAGTGGCTTTCCCATACCTTTAAAAAATCAATAATATTACTCCCATGCATGAAATTCGCCCATCTAGCGGACTGCCATATAGGAAGCTGGAGAGACCCGAAACTAAAAGACGTAAGCACTTTGGCATTTTGCAAGGCAGTTGAAAAGTGCATAAGAGAGAAGGTGGATTTCATCCTTATTGCAGGCGACTTGTTCAACACTTCTTTCCCAAGGCTGGACAACTTAAAGGTTGTTGTATCCAAATTCAAGCAGCTGAAAGACATGGGAATTCCGGTTTATATTGTTCCAGGCTCGCATGACTACAGCCCTAGCGGCAAGACCATTCTTGATGTTTTGGAAGAAGCCGGGTTGTTTGTCAATGTGTTCAAGGGAAATGTTGAAAATGGAAAGCTCAGGCTGAATTTCACCATAGACAAAAAGACAGGAGCCAAAATAACAGGAATCCTCGGTAAAAGAGGCGCGTTGGAAAAAAAATATTACGAAAAACTGATTACGGAAAATCTTGAAAAGGAAAAAGGATACAAAATATTTTTGTTTCATTCTGGGATTGACGAGCTTAAGCCAAAGGAGATGGAAAACATAATATCGCAGCCATTGTCATTGCTCCCAAAAGGATTTGACTATTATGCAGGCGGCCATGTCCATATTGTTGATGACAAGCAGATTGAAGGGTATGGAAGGGTTGTTTATCCTGGCCCGTTATTTCCAAACAGCTTTGCAGAGCTGGAAAAGCTTGGGAGAGGCGGCTTTTATATTGTTGAAGGCAACAATGCAAGCTGGGAGCCGATTCAGATTTATAACGTTGAAAAACTGCCAGTTGGCTGCAGCCATAAAAATCCTGAAGAGATAAAAAATGAGATTTTAAGCCATTTCAAAAATAAAGAGCTGAATGACACAATTGTTTTGATTAGGCTGAGCGGCGTTCTTGAATCAGGCAGGCCAAGCGACATTGATTTCAAGGGGATTTTCAGCTTTCTTTACGATAAGTCTGCGTATTTTGTGATGAAAAGCTCGCATGCCGTAACATCAAAAGATTTTGAGGAGATAAAGACAGACGCAAGGAATGTCGAGGACATTGAGTCATTTTTGGTAAAAGAGCATTTGGGCCAGATAAAATTAGAGAATTTAACACTGGAAAAAGAAGAAGAAGTTATAAAAAATCTTATGAAAGTCTTATCAGCAGAAAAGCAGGAAGGCGAGACTGTTCCTGATTTTGAGAGAAGGGTTAAAGACGAGATTGGCAGGGTTCTGGAGATGGAATTGTAATTTTATTTCTCATCAAATTCTTTTCACAACCAAAACACTTAAATATAACTTTTAGTTAACTAAAAATATAACTAAAGGTGATGCTATGGTGACTGTAAAGAAATGGGGAAGCTCAATGGCAGTCATAATACCGCAGGAAATTGTAAAGATGCAGCATATTAAGGAAGGGGACGAGATAGCCATAAGCATATTTAAGAAAGGCGATTTAAGTGATATTTTTGGAACACTGAAAACAAAGTTGACCGGGCAGCAGCTCAAAGACATGTCCAGAAGAGATTGGGAAAGCGTTTCTGGCAAAAAGTTTAGGAAAATCCATACATGATTGAGCAAACAAATTTATTTTTTGACACTTATGCACTTCTTGAAGTTATAAGGGGCAATTTCAATTATAAGAAATATTCAAAAAATATTGGAATTGTAACGACAAAATTGAACTTAATGGAATTATATTGCCGCTTGTATGTTCTGCATGGGCTTGAAACTGCCGAATTCTATTATCAAAAATACCACCCATTCGTTGTTGAGGTCGCCGATTCTTTGATTAAAAAAGCGATGATTTTTAGGGCAGAAAACAGGAAAAAGGATTTAAGCTATGTGGACTGCATCGGGTATGTTTTTGCCAAAGAAAACAAAATAAAATTTCTGACTGGCGATATGCAATTTGAAAACATGGAAAATGTGGAATTTGTGAAATAATTATTATTCTTATTTTATCAATCTCAGCAAAATTTCATTAGCCTCTTTCGGGGTCGCTTTGCCTTTTTATTTTAAAATATGAAAGAACGCAATTAATCTCATCAAAAGATACATTTGGACTATTTATTTTTTCTTTAATCCCTTTTAGATTATCACTAACATCATTTATGTTAGATAATATTTTGGAAAATGTTCCTAAACCCTTTGCTCAAGAGTTCTTGCTGGTGTGCTCTGCCCGACGCGCGCCTCTGGCGCTACCCCGACAAGACCGCCACCGTCAACGTCCAAGTGGTACCTGCCATCGGCACTCGACCTGCCCACAAGCCTGTTGACATCCCAAAGCCGCATTGTTTGGACATTTTCAGGCTCAGCAACATATATTCCCATAGCACTATTATACTTAAATCTCCGTTTGCCGTCCGTAAAAACTGCATCGGCATAGTCATTTGTCAAATCCCCCAGAGCAAATCTCCAAAATGGGCTGTATTTTGCTTCTTGTCTTGTATTTGGATTTCCAAAAAATTGGTAGCGTAGACAAAGTAAGTTATTAAGGGTTTCAATCACCCTTTAGTTTTAGCAAAAAAAAGAGGTGATTGAATGACCCAAAATATTATTTTCCCTACAAAAAGGGAAGAGACAAACTGGTATATATCCTTTTTGCA
>JACPTD010000054.1 GCA_016192955.1 Candidatus Woesearchaeota archaeon
CTCAAGCACTAAAAGTGGATGTTCCTCGGTAACAACAATAGAATGGCCATCATAATTGTCTATTTTGATAAGGTATTCACCACATATAGGGTATTTCAACAATTCAGCAATTTCCCATTCAAAATTATTTCCATTATAGGAATAAACTTTATCTATGGATGAATCAAAATCTTTTATTTCCTTATGTCCATGGTTAGTGAATATCTTAGTATCTCCTCTAAGACAGCCTCTTTTTCCGACAATAAAAACAACATGGCTTTTTGCAACATCAAGATATACCTTGTTTGACAATGAAACAGTCTGCCCCATCTTGACATAATGCTTGCCAAGAAAGACAGAGCCCTGAATGCCGTGCTTTTCTTTTTCAGCCTCGCTCCTGCCTATGAGAATGTCGTACATGAGGATTGCCATCATAAAACATTATATAAATGCTTTTATTGAAACTCACTAGTAGCGAAAATACTTACTTCCATTAGAAAGATTTATTTATTACCTTAAATGCGCATTGATGGGTTCTTTATGGACGATAAAACTCAGAAAGAAAGGCTAGAGCAAGAGCTGAGGTTTCTAAAGGAGAGCTTTGAGGCTGAGGTCATAAGCAAGGAGGAGTTTGAGAAAGGCAGGGAAAGGATTGAGAGAAAGCTGAAGGAAATAAAACAGGCTGAGAAAGGGCAGATTCCGGAAAAGCAGGAGCCCGTAAAAGAGCAAAAAAAAGACGAAGCGGTAGAAATAACAGAAACAGGAAAAATCAAGCTAAGAGTATTCCAAGACGAGCATCATGAAACCCATAACCATCCTGGGGCTGAAACCGAACAGAAAACAGAGCAAAAAGAAGCTCCAAAAGAGCCAGCTCCTGAAAAGCCGGCATTGGCCGGGGAGCAAAAAAAGGAAAGCAAACTTTTTAGATACTCTGCTGTTTTTGTGGTTTTAATCCTTGCTGTATTTTTTTCCTATTCAATATTAAAAGACACTAAAGACGTTCAGGAAAAAACAGCCAAATCAAATCTTGTTGCTGTATGCAGCTCCAATGAGGACTGCAGGCAGGAGGGAAAAGAAGGCACATGTCTGGAGCCAGGAACAAAAAATGCAAAATGCAAGTTCAAGGAAACCCCAAAAACAAGCGTCATTGTTTTGAATGACAAAAAGAACTGCTTTAATTGTGATTCTCAGAGGGTTTTGAGCATAATAGAGGAATGGTTTGGAGACATAAATGCAAGGGAGATTGATTACAGCACACCTGAAGGGAAAGGTATAGCGGAAAAATTTGACGCAAAAGCGCTGCCTATGTACATCCTTGACGAAAACATAACACAAAAGCCGAGATTTGAGCAATTCAAGAGGCTTTTTGCAAAAAAATACAACAATTACGCATTAAGCGAGGATGTTGCTGCTGCCAATCTCTACATTAAGCGTGAAAATGTGCTAAACAAACTTGATTTATTTGTTATTCCAAAGGATAATGCAAGCATAAGGGCAGAAGAAAATCTAAGGGAATTTTTAGAAAATTTCAAGGATGCCAAGTTTGACAGGCATTTATCAACAGACAAGCTTGCAGTTGAGCTCGGCATCAAGAATTTTCCTACTTTTCTAGTCAACAACAGGGTTAAATTCAGCGGAGTGCATTCAGCGGAAACAATAAAAGAAAAATTCTGCAAGCTCAACAGCCTGCCTGAATGCGAAAAAAGCTTGAGCAGGAGTTTGGTTTAAACCAAGTGAATCTATGCTGTATGGAAAGTATTAAAAAGAACATGTAATATCTTAAAAATATGTCTGATTCCAGAACTTTTTTGGACCAACAATTTGCATCTTTGGAAAGAGAAGAACAAATCGTGAGAGAAGTTCTCCCGCAATTAAAAACAATTGAGGATGAATTTAGAGCAGAAGAAAACCACCTTGTAATTTTTGAAAAAATAGCAAGGCGCCTAAGGACAAAAATAGCTTTTTTTGAATCTCATATTCTTCCTTTAATCGAACATGCTATCCGGCAAGCCCGAGCAAATCAAGGGCAAATTCAATATGATTCAAGCTTTGACGGACACCTAAGGCTCTATGCAGAAATTGAATTTGATTATGGTATCTTGCAAACAGTTTGGGGGAAGATAGATGGGCTTTATTTAAAACAATTCGAAGATAATCGAACTAAAGATAAATTTTTTCAAGTCTTGTCTAAGGAGGTATTTGCTGGCATCAAATTTCAAGAGCGAATGCATGAATTGTTATTTGGTAGACTTGATTTATTAAAGTCTATTCGGATGTCATTGTCCAATATGAAAGGAAGAAACAAAAATTCTTTTGTAGCAGAAGTTGTTGAAGAAATGAAGCGAGAATTCAAAGAGTATCACCGCTTAGTATAAAAACCAAAAATAATAAAGAGAATAAATTTAAAGCTCATTCACGGTCAGCAGATTAACCCTTGTTTCGCTCTGCCTGACCTTTGAGTCCATTCCGATCAAAAATTTTACATTACCCTCTTCTGCAGCCTTTACAATTTCCCTTTCAATGCTGCCGTCAAAAACAACAGCATGGGCATTGCTTATGCTCTTCAAAGCTGCGTGTATCTCGCTTATCGGCACTTTTCCCAGGACAGAAAGCTTGCTGTCAAGTATTTCCGCGCCTCTGGTGCCGATTAAGTCCTCTATCATTGACTTAAAAGCGCTTTTTTCCTCATTTGACACCTGAACTCTTCTCATGTTAGGCACAGGCTGGAAAGGCCTTTGAGCTGGCCTTTGGAATTGGTGCTGAGCCTGGTGATAAGGCTGCCTTTTGACAAGCTCCATTGAGGTTCTTTCCGGCTCTTTTGACAGCTCAAGCTTTGCCTGCTCCCCTGAAATCCTGCTTCTTAATGCCTTATGTATCTCTTTTTTTGTTATCTCCTCGACTTCTTTGCCGTCAGGGGCTTTTGTTACAAAATCAATGTCTGCCACAGATGTTAATTCCTTGATTATTAAGTTGCCTCCGCGGTCGCCGTCCACAAAAGCAGTAACAACCTTTTTGCCGCAAAGCTCTATGATAGTTTCAGGCACAGAGGTTCCATTGATGGCAATTGCATTCTTGAAGCCATGCTTTAACAAGTTTAAGACATCCGCTCTGCCTTCAACAACAATGATTTCATCGCTTTCATCTATTGCAGGGCCTGCTGGCAGCCTGTCTTTGCCGTATTCAACAATCTCCATGACTCTTACAGATGCAGAAACCTCATCTGCAAGCTCCTGGGAATCTGGCATTGTCTGCTCCATCATCTTTTTAAGCAGTTCTTTAGCCCTCTCTATTACCATGCTTCTTTTGCTTATCCTGACATCCTCTATATTAGAAACATCAATTTTGGCGTTGCAAGGCCCTATCCTTTGGATTATTTCCAAGGCTGCCCCGACTATTGATGTCTCTGCCTTGTCCAATGAAGATGGAATAATGATTGTGCCTTTTGTCTTTCCCGTCCTTGTTTCTGTGTTGACCTCTATCCTGCCAATCCTGCCTGATTTTTGAAGCTCCCTGAGCTCAAGGTCAGCTCCAAGAAGGCCTTCTGTCTGGCCGAAGATAGCGCCAATCACATCCGGCCTGTCAACTACTCCTTCAATTTCTATGCCTGCATGAATAATGTACTTTGCCGCTACAGGGCTTATTTTACCCATTTTGATCACCCTTGGTTTATAGAAGAAGCTACCTAATCAATGAAACCCTTAATCTGATTAATGGATTAATGAGCATGATAGCTTCCTCACATTCTCAAGGCATTTAGAACAAGTCAGCTTAATTAGCTACTACCTATCTTTTATTTATACCAATTCAAACAAATAATGAATGATAATAATGAATAAGCCTGTCCTAATGCCTTTTAATCATAAGTTGTTGCCCGTGACACTAACCCCAAAGCTCATTGCTTGATTGTCATCGTGAGCTCCATTTGGTACTCTCGTGACGGGCTTTAATAAAGCAAGATAAGGAAGTATTTAAATGTTTGTTTGACAAATTAAAAACCCCAGCAAAGTCCCTTGCGAGACCCTGCTAGGGAAAAAGAGGTGATATTAAAACCAGTCAAAAAACTGGCTTGGAGATGTATATGTTACTACTATATAATAGAACTAGTATATAAATCTTTCGATATTTTAACCATTTTAAAGTGGTATAAAATTATTAAGATACACTTAAATACAAATCTTTATTCTATTTTCTCATGTCCCAAAAATCAAGGCCAAAGGAAGAATTCAAGACAAAGCATAACGTCTTTGACGGATTCACAAACAGAACACTCTACAAATTAATAGCCCAAGGGCATTTTGAGGGCCTTGAGAGCCCCATCTCAATAGGAAAGGAAAGCAATGTTTTTTCTGCTGTAAAGAAAGACGGGACAAGGGTGATGGTAAAGATATACAGGCTCGAAACATGCGATTTCAACAGGATGTATGACTACATAAAAGATGACCCAAGATTTCTGAATTTAAAAAAGGGAAAGAGGAACATTATATTCTCGTGGGTGCAGAGGGAATACAGGAACTTGCTAAAGGCAAGGCAAGCTAATGTAAGCGTTCCAACCCCGATAGCCTTTTCCAATAATGTGATGGTTCTGGAGTTCATCGGCGATAATGGAATTTTTGCTCCAAAGCTAAAGGACAAAATACCGGAAAATCCAAGGGAATTTTTTGAAAAGATAGTTGCAAACATGAAAAGGCTGCATAAGGCCGGGCTTGTCCATGCCGACTTGTCCGCATTCAACATTTTAAATTGCAATGAGAGCCCTGTTTTTATTGATTTTTCACAGTGCACGACATTAGAAAGCTCACGGGCGTATGAATACATAGGCAGGGATGTAAGGAATATATGCAATTTTTTTAAAAAGGCAGGCTTAAAGGCTGACGAAGCAAGTATAAAAAAACAAATTACAGGGCAATAGGGATTCAAAATCATGGAAAAGGCTACAAAGCAAAAATTCTTGGTTTGGCTTACAATTATCATAACTGCTGTTAATTTTTTATTGGTCATTGCTTTTGTTGTTTACCTTTATTTTTGGGTCAAAGGATTTGAAATCTGAATTATGACAAGGATAAGTTAATAAAGGCAATATTCCAGATTTCAAAGAAAAACATAAGTGACATAAATAAGTTGATGAGGATGATTAAAAATGCAATCGTTTTATGAAAAAGCAAAGGAAGTAATCGCGAAAAACCAGGATGTGCTCGCGGTATTTGAAGAGCTTGACAGGACTGGAAAATTTAGGAAAAGAATTTACAAAGTTAAAGTTTCATTTACATTAGATGAAGAGCTATTCAATAAATTCAGGAATTACTGCAAGCAGAATGGAATAAATATGTCTGGAAGAATGGAAAGTTATATAAAAAAAGAATTAAGCAAATTTAAACATCAAAAAGAGGCATAAAATGCTAGGATTAGTTATTGGAGCAAGCACCTTATCTTTAATTGTTGCATTATCGCTTGCTTTCCATATTTTAAAAAAGCCTTCTGGCACTGCAAAAATGCAGGAAATTTCTGATGCAATACACAAAGGATCTTTAACTTTCCTGCATAAGGAATATGAAGTTTTGTCTGTTTTTATTTTGGTTGCTGCTTTGATAATCTACTTCTTTTTGGATGACGGAAAGAAGCTGGCAATTTCATTCATAATAGGCGGCTTTTCATCTGCTTTGGCTGGCAATATAGGCATGAGAATTGCAACAAAGGCTAATGCAAGGGCAACTGAGGCAACAAAAATCCACATTGGGGAAGGGTTAAAGGTTGCTTTTTACTCAGGTTCTGTCATGGGGCTAAGCGTTGTCGGAACAGGGCTCCTTGGAGTGGCATTGCTTTACATAATTTTTAAAGACCCAAACATAATTTATGGATATGGGTTTGGAGCTTCTTCAATTGCATTGTTTGCCCGAGTTGGCGGCGGAATTTACACAAAAGCAGCTGATGTCGGCGCTGATTTGGTTGGCAAGGTAGAAAAAGGAATTCCAGAAGACGATCCCAGAAACCCTGCCGTTATAGCTGACAATGTTGGCGACAATGTTGGAGATGTTGCAGGAATGGGCGCTGACTTGTTTGAAAGCTACGTGAACAGCATAATAGCTGCAATGGCTCTTGGCTTGGTTTTAGGATTAAGCCATGTTCTCTTGCCATTGGGATTGGCTGCAGCTGGAATCCTGGCTTCAATCATAGGCATCTTTTTTGTAAGAGCAAAAGACGAGAGAAATTTGTTCAGGGCATTGAACATAGGCTTGTATGCAAGCACACTATTTGCTGCAATTTTTTCTTTTGCCTTGGTAAAATACCAAAACCTTGGCATCGGGATTTTCTACGCAGCCTTGTCAGGATTGTTTGTAGGGGTTGTTATCGGATTGCTTACTGAATATTACACTTCCAACAAAAACAAGCCGACCCAGAGCATTGCTGTTGCTGCAAAAACAGGAGCTGGCACTAATGTCATACAAGGGCTTGCTGTCGGCATGCTTTCCACATTTGTTCCTGTTGCTGCAGTCTCAGCAGGAGTTTTGGTTGCATACAAATTTGCTGGCTTATACGGCATTGCAATTGCAGGAGTTGGCATGCTCGCCACTCTGGGATTTACTTTGGCAATTGACACTTATGGGGCAGTTGCAGACAATGCTGCAGGAATATCTGAAATGGCTGGAGTAGGCAAAGGCATAAGGAGAAAAACAGAGCTGCTTGACTCAGTTGGCAACACAACTGCTGCAATTGGCAAGGGATTTGCAATCGGCTCAGCAGCATTGACTGCTCTTGCATTGTTCGCCAGCTTCACTCAAATAACCAAGATTGATGTAATGAGCATTTCTGACCCTTATGTAATCATTGGCTTGTTCATTGGCGGCATGCTTCCATTCCTATTCAGCTCTTTTGCAATGCAGGCTGTTGGAAAAGCCGCTTCTGGAATTGTTGAGGAAGTCAGAAGGCAATGGAAAACTATCAAAGGATTATCACAAGGAAAAGCAAAGCCAGATTATGAGAAATGCATAGCAATAAGCACAAGAAGCGCTTTAAGGCAGATGATTGTGCCTTCGCTGATGGCGATTTTATCTCCGATATTTGTTGGCTATATTTTTGGCTTGCAGGCGCTGGGAGGATTGCTTGTAGGCTCTATTGTCTCTGGATTTTCGCTGGCAATCTTCATGGCCAACTCTGGAGGCGCTTGGGATAATGCAAAAAAATATATTGAGGCAGGCAATCTTGGAGGCAAAGGCTCAGATGCGCACAAGGCAGCTGTTGTAGGCGACACAGTCGGCGACCCTTTCAAGGACACTGCAGGGCCTTCATTGAACATTTTGATTAAGCTAATGTCAATCGTTGCCATTATGTTTGTGCCTTTGATGATATGAAAACATAAAATCTTTAAAACCCAAATAAAAACTCAATTATATGCAAAAATTTTTTACTCTCAAGGATTTGGATGTCAGAGGAAAAAGAGTTCTTGTCAGGGTTGATTTTAACGTTCCCCTGGATAAAAAGACAAATGAGGTTGCCGATGATAAAAGGATAAGGGAAAGCCTGCCAACAATAGAATATCTTGCCGAGAGAGACGCTAAGGTAATCTTATGCTCTCATCTTGGAAGGCCTGATGGAAAGGTTGTTGATAACCTTAGAATGGGCATGATTACTGCTCGTTTAGGCCAGTTATTGAATAAAAACATAAAAAAGCTGGACGACTGCATAGGCGATAGTGTAAGAGACGAAGTTGCCAGGATGAATAAAAAAGACATAATTCTTTTGGAAAACCTGAGATTCCATCCAGAAGAAGAGGCAAATGATGAAACCTTCTCAAGAAAACTGGCAGAGCTGGCAGAGCTTTATGTAAATGACGCTTTTGGAACATGCCATCGGGCGCATGCATCAACTTACGGAGTTACAAAATACCTTAAATCCGCTGCAGGGTTTCTTGTTGAAAAGGAATTAAGGGTTATGGGAAAAGCGCTTGAAGACCCAGACAAGCCATTCATGGCAATTCTTGGCGGGGCAAAAATTTCCGACAAGATACAAGTGATCGAAAATCTATTGAAAAAAGTTGATAAGATGCTACTAGGCGGCGCAATGATTTTCACTTTCTATAAAGCGCAGGGAAAAGATGTTGGTGCTTCCAAAATGGAAGATGAATATGCTGATTTGGCAAAAAAATTGCTTCAAAATAAAAAAATCATGCTTCCGGTTGACCTTGTTGTTGCAGGCAAGTTTGATGCAGATGCAGAATCAAAAATAGTTGATGTTGATGGAATCCCTGGCGGATGGATGGGGCTCGACATAGGTCCAAAAACTATAGGGATGTACGAAGAGATACTAAAAAATGCAAAAACAGTTTTGTGGAGCGGCCCTATGGGGGTTTTTGAGTTTGACAAATTCGCGAATGGCACAAAGGAAATAGCGAGATTTTTGTCAACCTTAAAGGCAGCAACCATTATCGGAGGAGGGGACTCTGCTGCAGCGGTTGAGAAATTTGGCTTTGCCGGCAAGCTGACGCATATAAGCACAGGCGGCGGAGCTTCTCTGGAATTTTTCGAGGGAAAGAAACTGCCGGGGATGGAGGCTTTGGAAGAGAGTTATAGACAATTGCGTTGATTGCTCAAATTGAGTTCATATGTCGGAAATCGCAAATAATGGTGGTGTGTCAAAGTAAGTTAGGTTTTAACCACCTCTTTGGCCATGTGCATCATAACTTCTTTATAATTTCTTCGCTCTTTTGGAAGAAAATATCTCTTTAAAACAATATTTAGCATTGCTCTTAATCCCTGCTCTGTCTATTTAGCATTGCTCTTAATCCCTGCTCTGTCCAATTCATTCCTTTCTTCTTTGTCCTTATTCCAATCTCCTTATTAGCCCAGTCTTCATATTCCTTATTTGCAGCAGCATTTATCCTCAAAATGCACGGGATTTCGTAAGAGTGAATTCTTTTCACTTCTCTAACAACCTTTTCAAAATTTTTCTCGATTGTTTTTGCTATAATTGCGCTTTCATTCTCATCCACAATTTTTCCTTTCCACCAGTACATGCTTTTTATGGGGAAGATGTTGGCGCAGGCTGCAAGCCTTTTTTTCAACAAGTGCATTGATATCTTCTTAGCTTCCTTTTTATCCCTGCATGTGATATAAACCAGCGCCATAGCCATTAAATAATTCTTTTTATTTATTAACTTTGTTATTCAGGATTTCCGACATCTTTAAAAAACAGCAACCACTTCTTTGCAATATGCACCTTTTTTCAAATATGCTTGGAGTGTTTGTTTTTGATGAGAAATTTGACTTAGTGGACAAAATATTGTTCAACAGCTTGGAAGATTACAAAGATAGGGAAAAATTTATTGAAAAAATCCGAAATAAGCATAAAAGCCTTAAAAATCCCGAAAACGAATCGCTTAAAAAGATATTGCTTTATTTCAGGAACAACAAATTCTTTAATGATTTTTACAATAGAAATCTTGAATTGACAAAACATGGCGTAAAGAACGCAGTAAACGCCGATACCATGCTTATACAAGCTATAAATTCAATTGGCGAGATTGAAAAATCCATTAACATCCTTGTAAAAAGATTAAGGGAGTGGTATGGCATGTATAATCCGGAATTCTCGATGTCAGCAGGCAATCATGAAACATTTGTAAATGAAATTCTTGAAAAGGAAAAAAGTGAACTGCTTCAGGAATTAAAAATAAACCCAGCTGATTCAATCGGGGCTGGTTTGGGGCAGGAAGACTTGGAGCCGATAAGAGGATTAGCCCAGCAGATTTATGGCTTGTACCAGTTAAGGAAAGGTCAATTCGAATATGCTTCAAGCCTTATGGACGGGCTTTGCCCGAACATAAAGGAGATATGCGGTGTTTTGACAGGAGCTAAGCTTCTGGAGCATGCAGGCTCCCTGAAAAGGCTGAGCGAGATGCCAGCCTCAACAATACAGATTCTTGGAGCAGAAAAGGCATTGTTCAGGCACATGAAAACAGGCGCCAAGAGCCCCAGGCATGGTTTGATAGCCCAGCATCCCTTAATAGCGCGGGCTCCAGATAGAATGCGTGGCAGGATTGCAAGGGCATTGGCAGACAAGATATCTATAGCATCAAAAGTGGATTATTTTAAGGGGAAGTTTGTCGGTGACAAGCTAAGAAAAGAATTGGAAGATAAGCTAAAGATTCAAAATGGCTATAAGAAAATCCAGGATATTTGAGGTTTTTGAGTCAGAGCATGGCAGGAGAAAACAGCTGTACACAATTAATCTAGCTCCAGGCCAAACTGTTTACAGCGAAAATCTTGTCCAGGAAAACGGCATTGAGTACAGGGAATGGGACTCTTTCAAGAGCAAGCTGGCAGCCTCTATTCTAAAAGGCAGCCCCAACATTGGAATAAGGAAAGATGATGTTGTTTTGTATTTAGGCGCGGCGAGCGGAACAACCGCATCCCATGTTTCTGACATTGTTGGAAATGACGGATTTGTTTTTGCGGTTGACATTGCTCCCAGGGTAATGCGGGATTTGGTTTTTTTGTGCTATAAAAGAAAGAACATTGCCCCGATACTTGCGGATGCAGGCAAGGTTGATATATTAAAAGAAAGAATCTCTGCTGTTGATGTTGTCTATCAGGATGTTGCCCAAAAAAGCCAGGTTGAAATATTTTTGAAAAATGTCAGTTTGTTTTTGAAGGAGGATGGCTACGCCTTATTGGCTGTTAAGGCTAGAAGTATCGATGTAACAAAAAACCCAAAGCAGATTTTTAAGGAAGTAAAATTACGATTGGAAAGCTCATTGGCGATTATTGACTGCAGGGAGCTTGAGCCGTTCCAGAAAGACCATTGCATGTTTGTATGCAAGAAAAGATAAAAATACATTTTGTTGCGATCGGCGGGATTAATGAATCACGCATTAAGGAAATTATTCAGGCAGGCGCGAGAAATGTTGCCGCAATCTCAGCATTGTAGCCAAAAACAATGTTGAGAAAAATGTCAGGAAATTCATAAGAGCCATTGACTCTTATAAATAATAAAATTTACATTTGTTTAGCCTAAAGTGTTTGAATCGTACTTTTTAGAGAAATTCAGCGATATATTTTTATACTCAAATGCTATAATCATGCTAAAATGACAGAAACATTAACAAAGGAAGTTGCTAAAGATTTAATGGAAATTAAGCAAGATTTGAAGTATATAAAAGAACATATGGTAGATGTGGATTCAATATTGACAGAAGGTGATAGAGTAGCTATTAATGATGCCAGAAAAGAACTTAAAGAAGAGAAAACAACGTCATTATCCGACTTAAAAAAAGAGTTAGGTTTGTAAATGTTCAATATTGAATTCTCAAACCAATCAAAGAAATTTCTAAAGAAATCTGACAAACAATTAGCTATGAGGATAATTGAAAGCATTGAGGTATTGGGAAATGACCCTGTACCTCATGATTCTAAAAGAGTAGTCGGTGAAGACAGAACTTTCCGGATAAGAATTGGAGATTATAGAGTTTTATATGAAGTAGATTGGAATAAAAACCTAATTCTTATCGATAAAATAGACAAAAGGTCTAAAGCCTATGATTAGTAAATTTCTCTAAAAAGTTAGATTTTTTATTTATGTTTAGAGAACAATAAAGAAAAAATTGCGACAGCAACGGAATAGAGTTCTGCTCGTATGGAGTCATATAATGTAGGCACATTATATGAAGGTTCAAAGAAGAGAAATGGGTTCGATAGTAGAATTTCGTAGGGCATTAGACGAACTTAAAATTTATAATTAATAGGGCTTTGGATACAGAATAACAAAAAAATTATCGGAATGCGTCCGAAGGACGTGAATAACGAACTCCAGAAACTTCCTTTCTTGGATTATTACTTTCTTGAAGTGCTTTTAAATTTCTTTTTGCTCTTTCTTCTTCTTGTTGTGCTTTGGCAATTCTTGCTTGTTTCTCGGCTTCTTCTGCTTCATCAGTTGGTGATATAGAAAACTTAACTCTATGGCTTTGTTCTTTTGATATTTCGCCCCCAATACCAACTACTTTTAAGTCTAATTTTCCGCCACCTTCATCTTTCTGTATCAATGATAAATCAAACTCAATTTGCCCCCTTATAGCATATCCTTTGGGCGTTCCCTTATAAATTTGAGTTATAGTATTTTCAACAAACATTTGAACTGTGCTACCTGTAATCATGGGGTTAGTGCTTTCTGCCATTTTAATCCTCCTTCTCAATAATAAGTTTATTTCCTTTAACCTCGCCCTCTAAATTCTCGTTACCTTCCCAGCCTAATTTTTCAATAAAAATGAGGGGGCTTATTTGCCCCATTCAATTTTTATATTGAATATGACTATTACCATATTCAATCCCTTTAATTTAAGATACTTCAATAAAGGTCATTAGGGCTTCCTTCACTTTATTAACTATCAGTTGACAGCTTGGTTTTAGTTCTCTTTCGCTTGAAAGATAAAGTAATAACACACTCTTTATTAATAAATCTGTTGTTTGTATCCAGCAGACTTAACAATTCAAAAAATTAAAAATATTTATATACTCCTCTCGAAAGATACTTCTTGAGGGGTGGTACTAATGGGCAAAAAAGAATTGGTTGAAGAACTTGATAAGCAACTAGCTAAAGCTCAAAAAACAAAGCGATTATTGATTTTTGTATGGATTACAATAACCCTATTTCTTTTGATAGGTTTTGTTTTTCCATTATTCTGGTTTTTAGCACTTTTATTGATAATTTTTGCAATAGTGGACTACTATTCTACCAATAAAAAAATTGAAAAGATAAATCTTGAAAAAGCGAAATTAAAATAATGAAATGAAAAATCAAAAAATATTACTATTCTCATTGATAGCATTGCTCTTTATTAGTGCCTGTTCAATACAATCCAAAGTAAAATGTGCAAATGGTGAAGAAGTTAATCATATCAAGAAGTGCCAAGAAGAGATAGAAAAAGTAGCTGAGAGATTTGCAAGATTTTGGGAACAAAAAGACTATGCTTTAATGTATAATATGTTCATTCCAGAGCTACAAAAAATTAAGAGCAAAGAGGATTTTATTGAAACTTTGGAATTTGAAGAAAAGGAAAGGAATGTAGTAGTCAGGTTTGACAAAGTTAGTAAAGATAATGACACAACTGCATACGTATATTACACTATTACAAGTTCTTTATTCAACTCCAGAGCACCCGCTATGAAACTAGAATTTAGAGATAGTGATTGGAGAGTAGACGCCTTTGCTACCTACTTTAATGAAGACATAAAGAAAGTAAAAAGAAATGCAAAGGTGCTGGAATTCATAAAGAAAGCGACAGAATTTAGAAGTAAATCTACTGAAATCTCAAGGGACAGCCTTTATACTTTAAAATTATTTAACATAAGAGCAGATAGTGAATATTGCATAGATTTTGGTAGTCAAGCACTACGGACAAAAGACATAATAGAAGAATATCAGAAATTAGATGTACCTACTGAATTTTCAAAAGTTCATAGTTTAGAACTGGAAGCTTATAATTTTAGTTACAATATGAATATGGAAACGAAAGCTTATTGTGATGTTGTTATTACTAACGAACATGGAATGAGTTATGAGATAATAAAAGAAGCTCTGCAACACCTAAATAATGCGCAAAAATTTGATAATTTAACCTTAAACAGAACTTTAGAAGCTCAAGCATTACTCAAATCCTTGAATGCTTCAATATTTCAAGATACAATTACAAAATAACAGCAAGCAGTACATCAATTAAGGGCGGTGGGGGGGACGGCAGGTCTGGAGGATTGATTTTATTGTTTTTTTCGTTAATGGAAATGCAATTCAATGAAAATCATCAACTTTTGAATACCGCAGATAGTTGTTTATTGTTGAGCCCAATACAATCAAAATCCGAATAGGAAGTTTTAAATAATATCTCTCTTAAAGTTATGATATGGGAAAGAGGTTTTTATTATTTTTAGCCATTTTTTTGGTTTTATCGTTTAATAATGTTTTCTCCCATGAAGGCGAAGAAGACGAGTTTATGCTTGACCATTCTGGGCTGTACCCTATAAGCCAACTACAGGCTGCCGGATATGGCTCTTTGATTTTTGGCATTTTAATATTAATTATTATTATGTTTCATAAAAAAATGAATGAGGCAGCTAAAAAAATTGTATATTTTTTGGTTATTCTTGCAGCCGCTTTTGTGACCATCTATCTTATCTTAACAACCCTGCATTTAAACATAATTTCAGAAACAAAAGGGCCTGTGCACTGGCATGCGGATTTTGAAATATGGGTTTGTGATAAAGAAATCGAGCTTACAGAACCAAAAGGCTTGTCAAACAAGCAGGGCGTTGATTTGATGCATGCCCACAACGACAACAGGATTCATGTGGAAGGAGTTATCTTGAACAACAGGCAGGCAACCTTAGGCGCTTTTTTCTATGCAATCGGCGGCTCCCTTTCCAGTGATGGAATCAAAATGCCAACAGACGAAGGCTTAATAGCTGTTCATGAAGGCGACAAATGCAATGAAAAGCCTGCTTATTTTTATGTTTTTGTCAATGGAAATTTGATTGAAAACTCCCCATTTTATGTCATAGCACCTTACGAGAAAGTGCCTCCTGGAGACAGGATAAAGTTTGTTTTTACGGAAAAACCGGTAGAGGAAATTGATCCAAATATAAAAACAACAAAATAAAATGGCATTCGAAGCTTATCTTCCAACATTATGAACTGTAATCACAACAGCATTAATAGGCGTTTTGATACTCCTTACCTCAATAATGATAGCATTCAAGACAAAAAGAGAAATGCTGTTTTACGGCTTCATTTACGTTTTTTCTGTTTTCCTGACTTACATATTAGCGGGCTTTGGCATATTGTACTTTTTAAGCTCAATTCCGTTATATGTGAGCGAGTACATCTCAATCCTTGTAGGCTCGCTGATAATTATCGCAGGCTTGATAGAGATAAAGGATTTCTTTTGGTATGGGCGGGGAATAACATTGGCTATCCCGCCGGAAAGGGCGAAGCAGATTCATGATATGACGAAGAAGATTACACTGCCCGGAGTTGTATTTCTGGGAATTTTTGTCGCGGGTGTTGAGCTGCCTTGCACAGGCGCGCCTTACCTTGCAATACTGCTTTTGTTATCGCAAAACTTTAATTTTGCGGCGTTTTTAATGCTCATATTGTACAACATAATATTTGCGCTTCCCTTGATCGTTATTTTATTAATGGTGCATTCGGGATTTAAGATACAGAACATTAAAAGGTGGAAGCAGAACAACAGGACTTATATGAGGCTTGCAACCGGCATTACCCTAATATTTTTAGGATGGCTTTTGATTTTGATTGCAAACGGCACAATAACTTTCAACTAAAATGGCAGGAAAAAAGGAAAAAATAATAAAAAAATCCAAGGACAAGACAATACTGCAGATAGTAAAGAGGAGAGGGCACACTGAGGTTTATGATGAAAGAAAAGTATATGGCTCCTGCTTTTTTGCCTGCAGGAACGCGCACCTAAGCGAGCAGGAGGCAGAGGAAATCTGCAAAAAGGTTTCTGCATCAATGACCAAATGGGTTAAAATAAAGAAAATTGTATCATCAAGCGACATCTTTAATATGATCATACAGGAGCTGAAAAAGCACAACGAGGACGCTTCATTTTTGTATGAAACCCACAGGGATATATCTTGAATAATTCAAGCAAATTTTAGTAAAAATAGGAATATTTTTGAAAGGACTTTAATTGTCTGGGGAGAAAAACTTTTCTTGCTCCACTAAACTTTTGCATTTTTCTTTAAACTCTTCATTTTGAATTTCATTGCAAATAGATATGTCTTTGTTCTCTATAGCAATAATCCCATAACATCCATCTTTGTAACCAGAATCTTCTTTTTGAAGTTTTTTATTAGCATAATAAGTAAGTTCTTTTTGAATGTTCCTACAAATTGTAGGATCTCGTTGAATGATAGCTATGCTTCTAAAACAGCCATCCTTAGTGTAGATTTCTCCAACTTTTGTGCATATAGAAGTATCTTGTTTTAATATAGCAATAATTGCATAACAGCTATCTTTATAACTTTTAATTGTAACTTTATTGCAAACAGAAATATCTTTTTTTGCTATAGCCAAATTTTTATGACATTTATTTACATCATCCGATTTTTCACTTCTGTCACAAAAAGAAGTATCTTGACTTATACCTTCTACGATGGCCTTGCAGTCAGTTCTATAATATGGATCTTGTAGTCCATCACAAATCGTGGGATCTTGTTTATTTAAAGCAATATTGATATAACACATCCAAAAAAGTTCATTATCAAATCTGGATAATTTATCACATTCAGAAATTTCAACTGGGAATGTGCTAGATTTAGACTTAGGAAGTTTAGTCGTACAACCATCAATAAATATTAACACTGCAAGTAATAAAATCAAATAAAGGAATACTGTACGATTTTGCTTCATGCTTGTTGGTTAATTCGTCACCTATTTATTAATTTAATCTTTTCTTTTGTCAAAAAATCAAGAAAAAATTTCAACCTTTTTTAACCACCTCTATAAACCTATAAATCATCCTCGCCAACTCATCTTTCTTTTGGCAATCCTCTTAAAATCTTTAATAATTCGCCTCTCGACTTAATAACAAAAAACTCTCGACTTCTTTAGATATGCGCTTGTCAATTTTACCTGCAAAATAGGTAGTTTTATATATTAAATAATACCCCAATATTATGGTGATGTTATTATGGCAAAAACAATAAGTTTTACTGCACCTGATTTATTGAGGATGGAAATTGAAGCCTCGTCGGAGACAGGTTACTATGATAATAAAAGCGAGTTTTTAAGAGATGCCACCAGAACGTTATTGGCATCGAGAAAAGACTTAAGGATTGCAATAGCTTCTGAATTGTACAAAAAAGAAAAAATATCTTTAGGCAGAGCTGTGGAAATTGCAGACGTTAATTACGAGGAAATGAAAAAATTATTGGTTGAAAGAGGCATAAAAATCAGAAGGGGTTCTGGGACTGTTGAAGAGATGAAAAAAAGAGCTAAAAGCATAGGTGCATAAAATTGATAGTTTTAGATACTGACTTTTTGAGTTCTTTTGCTAAGATTGACGAGTTGAAGCTAGTCTTTAGGGTGTTCAAAACAAAAGAAATAGTGATTACTGAAGCTGTCTATAATGAACTCAAAGAATCTCCTGTATTTGATTTATTATTGGCCTACTTTTCATCTAAAGAAAACAAAATCATCATCAAAAAAGTTTCTGCGAAAAGTGTGCCAGAAAGTCTAGGTGAAGGTGAGAGAGCATCAATAAGTCTCGCAAAGGATAAGAAAGCAAAGCTTTTGATGGATGACAGAGATGCTGGAGAATATGCAGAAAAGATAGGCGTTAAAGTGGTGAATATTCCAACATTCTTATTTTACTGCAAGGAAAAGAAATTCCTCAATTCTTCTCAACTTGGAACAATAATTGCAAAGCTTAATGCTAAAGACTTTTATGAATTTGGGAAAGAAATAGAGAAAACACTTATTTCTGACGACTCAATTTCAAAAAAACAATAAATTTAAAAATGAGATAATTCAAGGTTAAACAGGTGATTCCAATGGCAAAGAAAAAGGCAAAAAAATCAAAGGCAAAGAAAAAAGCAGCAAAAGTAATGAACAAGAAGAAAAATGTGTGTGAATTCTGCTAATGCGCAAAGCCCTTAAAAAGCATCAGGTGGAAAGGCACCAAGGATTGAGCCGCTCAAACATAAGAGACTTCATTCTTGGCTTTCAGGACGGGCTTGTCAACACCCTTGGCTTGGTGCTAGGGGTTGCAACTGCTGTCAAAAGCTCAAATATAGTTTTGATTTCTGGCTTGGTGACAACATTTGCAGAGTCCATCTCAATGGCTGCTGTTGCCTACACAAGCACCAAGGCAGCTCATGAATTCTACTATGGGCAGCTTGAAAGGGAAAAAAAGGAAATAAGGGAAATTCCGCACATGGAAGTGCAGGAAATAAGGCATATTTACTACAAAAAGGGATTTAGGGGCAAGCAATTGGCAGCCATTGTCAAAAAAATAACCTCCAATAAGAAGCTGTGGCTTGACACAATGATGGCAGAGGAGCTTAAATTATTCCCTCACGACTATGAAAACCCTGTAAAAAGCGCCTTTGTGGTTGGCGCATCAGCAATCATAGGCTCATTAGTGCCGGTGCTGCCGTTCTTTTTATTGCCGGTAAAGCTAGGCATGGTTTATGCACTAATCCTGTCTGTAATGCTCTTATTTATTGTTGGCTCTGTGAAAGCAAAAGTGACAATCGGCGACTGGAAAAAGAGCGGCATTGAAATGGCTGTTATCGGGACATTGGCAGCCTTGGTTGGGTATTTGGTCGGCTCCTTCTTGGGAGTGGTTTATGGCTGATTGAAAACCATTTTTTAGAAAAATGTGTGGGCTTAAACCTTCCCACGATAGTGGGGTAGATGTATGCCCACCATGCGCTCAAAGCGCATCAAACAAAATTGCTTAATCTAGACTGATTTTTTGAAACTCTCGACTTACCATCAAAGATATCGTATTCAAACGGCTCCAAGTCGAATAAATGCCATTTTCCTTCCAGCTTCTTATTCTGTTCAGCAATATACCTTGCGACACTCTCCGCAGTAATGTGCCCTGCTGTCCCGACATAATATCCAG
>JACPTD010000065.1 GCA_016192955.1 Candidatus Woesearchaeota archaeon
ATAAAATCATAAATATTTAGAAGCAATATCCTTATTTTGGTTTTTTTATTTTCAGTTATCATTATTTTTTCTTTTGGCGTATCTCGTAGCTCTTTTCTAATCACATCACTTCCATAAATAATAATATTTGACTTCGGTAAGTTGTTTAATACAAAATCCATCTCCATTTTTTCAACAATCTTTCCATAAATATTTGAATCTAATAGTTCTCTTTTCATTTTGCGGTTTTATTATAAAACATTTTTTTATTTCTCATTTTCCATTGGGGTTTGTTTAATGTTTAATCATTATTCTTTTTTGAACGAAAGGTTTATATAGCGGCCTAACAATATTTAGCATATGAAAGACCCTAAAAAAATGACAACTGACGAACTGATAGCCCTTGCCGATGAAATCAAGAGCGGCATAACT
Source organism: Candidatus Woesearchaeota archaeon (assembly GCA_016192955.1). Taxonomy (GTDB): domain Archaea; phylum Nanobdellota; class Nanobdellia; order Woesearchaeales; family GW2011-AR4. The sequence goes on from JACPTD010000065.1 coordinate 412, forward strand.
GATGAATGGATTAAGAGGCGTGAGAGAACCAAATCTAAGCCTCTTCTGGTCCAGCAATCTTAATAGTTTTAAGTCCATTTTTATTTAGCACCTCATTTATCGCTTCTTTCTTATTTTTAAGATGAATTCTGTTGAAAGTGATCAAATAATCTAACTCAAAAATTGAAGTTACCATTACTATAAAAGCATCTTCTTCTTTGACGCCATGATTTTTTAGTTCTGTGAGCAGCGCCTTATCATCTATCCCAATCTCTTCTATCTTGAGATCAACATCCTCATTGCTGAGAAATTTTGTGCTTTCCTTTAGATAGAACGTCTCAATTTTCTCTTTTAGCGGAGTGTTATGCCATTTAATTAAATGCTCAAGTAAATAAGATGGGGTAACTAATTCAAATTCTTTGTTCTCAACTCTCTTCATTAGATTTCTAGCAATGTCCCCATATTTTCCCTCATCCCATTTGCCCACAGTCACCACGTCCAAATCAATAAGTATCTTCTTTTTCATTTTAACTTGCCAATCCTTTTGCGGTTTTGCTGTTGAAGAGTTTTTTGTTCATTTTTTATTTTATTGACTTTTTTAGTTCCTATATCGCTTCTTATTTATGGGCGAAAGGTTTAAATATGTATTTTTCTTTTTGTGCTATTATGGCAAAATTCAGGCCTATTATACCGGCGAATATTGACCCAATAAAATTGGCTGATGAAATCAAAGGAGACTTGACTACAGAGTTTATCAAGAGGATGAAAAAGGTTGAGTCTAAAGTTCCTCTGGTCCTAAAATCAGTATAGTTGGCAGTTTCCATTCTTTCAGTATTTTGTTTGCTTCCTCCTCCTTATTTTTTAGATGTATTCTATTGAATGTTACAAGACACTCAAAGGAAAAAAGTGATGCGACAAGCACTAATGCCGCATCCTCCCTCTTTATTCCTGCATTTTCAAGTTTGTTTAGGATTAATTCATAATCTACATTAAGCTCATCACATTTTTCTTTAATTTCCGTGTCTGTGATAAGCTTTTCAGAATTTTTGACAAAGAATTCCTTTATATTATTCTTCAATTTTTCATGTTTCCATTTCAGCACAATCTCTATGATTAAGAATGGTGTGCCTAAATAGAACTCTTTTCTTTCCACTCTTGCTAAGAAATTTCTGGCTAGCTCTGTATTTTTGCCTCTGCTGTCCCACAAAGCCACAGTAACAACATCCAAATCAACGATAATTTTCTTTTTCATTGTTCATCACCTGTAAAAACAGGCTCTAAAACATACCCAATCCTTCCCTCAGCGTCTATGTAGATTCGCCTTTCTTTTTGGGCTTCATCAGCAAAATTTACCTTTGCCACTGCGGGCTTTGAGTCATCATCTGTCCAATACACGATGCCATTGTTATCAATGTAATAACTGCCAGGGGCAAGGCTTCTTAGCATATCAAAGTCTTTCAATTCCCTCAAATCAAGCGTTGTAACGCTGCTATAAGCTGCCGGGCTCAAAGCAGCAAATCCCGATATGCTGTCTTGCTCGCTTTTGAACGCAAGCAAGAATATTAAAACCAGCGATGCAATCAGGACAATTCCCAAAATAAATTTTCCTTCAATTGTTTTTTTCATTTTTGACATTTTAATCCTCGTCATCCAGCCTAGAGCAGTAATCCTGCCTTATCTTGAATCCTTCGTCTATTATGTTTTTTACATCGGAAGCAATGCTTCCCATCTGGTTAAACAATCTCGCTGTTTCGCACAATCCCCATGTTGATAGCCTTGTTTCTGGATTCGGATTCGGGCATGTGCCAGAGCAGGCAAAGGAGATAGCAGGTCCAAGCGCAGTAAACGGATTAGACAAAGAATTTTTTATTATGCCCATGAAATGGTCAAACACCGCAGTCCATGGGAACAGCGCAAAAAGCTCGCTTGTCACATACTTGCATGTTGCATATGATTTTTGGTTTTCACAGGCTGTTAATGGCAAGCCTTCTTTGCCAACAGCATTTTTTACGCAATCTGCATAAAGGCATTTTATTTGCCTGTATTTGTCTAACCCATATATGACTCCGGGCAGGCATGCAAATAAGGCTGCAACAAAGAGATTGCGCTGTGGATCCATGTATTGACTAACCGGCCTCCCAAAACCTCCGCCGACATTTTTGATTTCCTGGTCAAAAAATCCTTTTCCGCTAACTTCTGTTCTTGAACCAAGATATTGTCCGGGCCCTACTAACAATGGCGCATTATCAATCCAGTTCTGCACAGTTGGTCCCCATAAAATAGACTGCTTGCAGTTTACAAAAGAGCAAGCCCAATTTAGATGTTTGTTTGTTTCTTGCACTGCAACTCTGGTAGTTGTTTGTTTTGCGCATCCTGAAATCGCAGTAGGCTTAACAGTAAACAGCCCAAGCACCCAAGCAGGTGTTTTTTCTTCAGCAATTTCTGTTGCAGTTATAAAATTTACAAATGTCCATAAAACTGCAACAATATTATACAATGTGTGCAGCAATCCACATATCTTCTTTGCATAAAACACAATCTTGTTCAAAGTCCCGATTATGTCCCAGATTCCCTCTGCGTCATCTTTTGCGTCTTTTATCTTGCGCTTGACCTCATCGCTTACCTCTCCCAATGGAAGATTTGAAAATGCCAAATCTATCCTTGCGTTTTCAATCTCTGGGTTTCTTGTTATGTCTGTGCTGCTTCCGATTCTTGAGAAAATGTTCAATGAGCAGCTGATGCTTGCATTATTAACCTTGAAGTCGTCTTTTTTAAGAGTTAATTTCAAAACAGGCGATGTGCTTCCGACTTCTGCATTGAAAGTTTCCACGCTTTCCAGAATTGGGCTTGTGCATGTGGCTGGAGCAATAAACACAGTTGAAACAGCTCTTGTTGTGGATCTTTGCCTTAAGCTTACCTGGCAAAAAACCCTTTGGTTTATTAACGGGCCAAGCTGCCTGTCTATGGCTGAGGGCGAGCAGTCAACAGTATTTGTCCAAAAGTCAGGCACAGTCGCATTTTCCAGCCCGAATGTCCTCAACGACCTTGTAACAATCAAAGAGTTTCCAGCAGAGTCTGTGAAATTGAAGGTTATGAAATCCGAAGCCTGCAGGTTAATTGAGTCTGTAAGCCAGGCGCACATATGCTCATCTGCCTGAAGCCTTTCGCAAGAGCCTGCAACCCTTGAAGCTCCGCTTATAAACCTTGAAAAGTCGGCAACTGCAGTTACATCATTGTCTTCTGTCAAATTGGCAACAACTCCAATCTTGTCTCCGATTTTAAAGAATCCCGGAAATGCCTGCACAACGCCACCAACAGGGCTTATGTTCATGCTTCTCAAAACAGGAGCTTGCCTGTCAACAACAACCTCAACTTCGCTTCTCTCGCTTACAGGATTCAGCAAAACATCAGTTGTGTCTGACTGAATGGACATCCTTGATGAAGAGCCAAAATTCAGATTATTCCAAACGCAAATCCAGTTGGACTCCCTATTGCAGCGTGCAGCTGCTGTCCTAGAGCCATCAATATGCAAAAATACCTCATCAGCGCTCAAGCCTGTTGCCTCATCAAAAACAGAGGTTATTGTATTTTCATTCGGCCTGACTAAAATCCTTGTTCCGTTTGTTGATGATGACGACAAAGATTGCACAACAGGCCCATTCTGGTCAAGCGCCAATGACTTGCTTATTGCAATGCCCGCCCTGTTGCCTGATGTGTCAGAAGCATTGATTGTTAGAGTTTTCAATCCTGGCGTGCCTGGGCTCAGCTCAATATTCCATCTGCAAATATGCTCTCCTTCTGCAAAAGAAGTGCATGTGGCTCTGGCGTTTCTCAGGCTTTGGGATGGGTTTAAGGCTGACAAATCTGCTGTCACTGAATTTGCAGCTAAGTCATTTGCAGAAATGTTGACGACAACATCAACAGGAACGCTATTTTGGGAAAATGTGTTTAGGCTTATTCCCTTTCTTGTTATTGCGAAAGAATTTGGCAGTATTACAGGAGCTGAAGTGTCCACAGCAAAGGTGACAGATGTTTCCTGTGAAACCTGGTCAAACCTGTCGCTTGCTTTTGCAAAAATGGAATTTGCGCCGTCATTAAGCGTTCTTGGGCTTATGCTTATGTTCGACCTTACAACACAATCATTTGTTGCTGGAGTGATGGTTTGTGCGAACGTCCGGTTTAAATTGCGGAATTCTATGTTTTTTATACCGACACACCTGCCGGCGCATGACGGATCATTGCACGCAGTATCAGTTACTTCGAAATTGATAACAACATTTTGCTGCGAAGAAAACAAATTTTGAGTAATGCTTAATCTCACTTGCGGCGCTTTGTTGTCTATTGTGACATTGCTTGTTCTGGATTCATCAAGCCTTCCGTCATCCCTGAACAGGTTAATTGCAAATGGTATTTGCCTGGGCTCAAAAGACTGGGTGCCATTGCGCGGAAGCCTTAAAGTGCATTCAGAGCCATTTCCAATTGAGGCGCATCTGTCAAATTGCACATTGCTGCCCAATACAACTTGGTTGCTTGTTATTGTGTCATTGCCTATTGAAACCTGCGCATTAAAGTTCAGGAAATCATTTGCCCTTGCAAACCCCTCTATTCCATTGCCCCCTCTTGCAGTAATCCTGTTTATCGCAGCATAAACGCTTGTGGTGTAAAACGGCAGAGTGAGAACTAAAACTATCAGGAATGATGCAATGAGCTGCACATATTTTTCCTTTGCCATGTTATTCATAAGATTCATTTTTGGAATGTTGGCTGCAAAGCAAGCTGGTATACACTTGAGTACTCTTCAACCTTGCCCATCTGCTCAATGTCCTCAACAACCCTGTCCTGCTCCGGAACATTTGCAAGGTCAATGCTTACTGCATAAAGCACAATTGTGCCATGATTCTCAAGCTCGCTCGGATTTATTGTGAAATTAAGCTTTAAGCCGCCTTCGGGAAATCTTTCCTGTCCTGGAGACGCTCTTTCGCCAAAGTCAATTTTTGGTATTGTAAAGCACTCTTCCTCGCCAAAAATTCCCTTTCTGACGCATTTCTCCTTTTCAGGAATTAAGATTCTGTCCTCAAGTATGAGATTTATGTCAGCAGCATACTTTCCTGGAGCGATTTCAATTTCGCTTTGCTCTTTTTGCTGCCCCTGATAATTTGCAATAGACGAGAAGTCAAGCTCCCCTTCCCCATTTATTCTTGCCAATGAAACAGACGCAGTTTCCCTTTCGCTTAAATCAGCAGGCGTGTCTAAAAACTGCCATCCCTGCTGAGTTTTAACTACATTTTTCTTTTTGACAACCAGCTTTTTTCTATAAGTCTGGCTTATTTCAATCCTTAGAGATGAATCTGTATTTATTTTTGGATCAAATTCAACGGCTTTTCCAATATAGCCATCTCTTAAGACATTAACAACGCCGCCAACTCCCACAGGGAAGTTTTCACTTAAAATGCCTTCGGAATTTGTCGAGCCTATAAAGCAGCTCTCATCAATGATTGTGTAAAGTATCTGCGCTTCATCGACAGGAGCTTTTGTTGAAAAGTCTATAACATTTATTGTAACATTGCCGCTTGTCCTTGAATCACAGAGCAGTGAACTTTCGCTTAATGCAGCCCTTTCCAAAGGGGCGAAATCAATTGTCATTGGCTTGTTGTTCCTTATGTTTCCTTCCAGAAAGAAATTAAATGTGTAGCCCTGGCCGTTTAATGCAAACGGATCCTTAACCTCAACCAAAACAGGGAATGAAATATCATAAGCGAACCTGTATTCCTGTATGCCGAAAAATGAAATAAGGCTGTTTGCAGAGCTTGGAGTGCATCTTTCTCCCCTGCAGTTTAAGTCAAAATACATGGGCCAAAAATCCAAATAAGTAAAGTATGCCGCTATGTCCCTGAATGAGCTGTTTGCAACAGGGATTATTGTGGAGTCGTACAGCCTTTGCTTCAGCTCAGAATCAAATAAATTCCTTTCATAATTATTAGTCCCGGCTACCTGGAATAACGGGACATAGGATGCAAGCAATCCTGTAATCTTGTTTTTTATTTCGCTTTTCTGCCAGCTTGTCGAGCTTCCAAACTTGAACTGCATATCCGACATTGGAGGCAATTTTTCATTGTTGACGCCGGAAAATGCGACTATGAGGTTTAGGATATGCTTTTCCAGATAGCGGTGCTTTATTTCAAGATTTGTTATTTTTGTTGCCAGCTCATAGACTTTATCAAGATTAATTGGAATTGTCACAAGAAACTGGCTTATTTCTGCCTTTACATCCTGTCTTTCTATGCTTAACGGGTACTCCACAAGCACAACAACATCGTTTTGCGCAATGGTGACATCGGTTTTTATTTTTCCGGCTTCTGTTATTTTAAAGCCCTGCTCAGTGAAAGGCTTGAAACTATTCAGGCATTCCTTGAACTTCAAATCAACATGCCTTTCAAGCTGTTTCTCAATCGAATTTTCTGTTTGCCTTAAATCAGGCCTTTTGGAAGAAAATTTGCAGTCTCCTTTGCAGTTGTTAGCTGACTTTAAATGCCACCAATAAGCTGTCTTTAAATCAGAATCTTTAGTGAAAGAAACAGCGTCGCTTTCAGTCGGGTTTTGCGTAATTGTGAATGGCTCTTTGTTTAGATTATTGTCCTTAAAGCTTATATAACCTCCATGTTTTCCGATTATTTTTAATCCATCAACTCCGGCAGAATAGGCGCAATCACTGGCATATTTCTTTATTGGGTCTAATTCAACTGGCACTTGTTCCTGAACAATTTTTATCTCAGGCTCGAAAGGCTTTGGGATTTTTTGGGTTTGGTAGAAAAAGACAACTCCGCCAAGGATTATAATTAAGCCCACTACCATGAAAATTGTAGTTTGTGACCTTTTATTTGGTTTATTTTTCATTTCAGCATCAGTTCTTTTTATCAATTTCCTGCAGTTCCTTTTGTATCAATTCCAGGTCATACATCTTCTGCTCCATCAGCTCTCTGGCCAGCATTGATTTTTTCTTGCCAAGCTTTTTAGAAACTCTCTCTAGCAAATCGTTGATTTCCCTGGACACAGTAATCCTAATCTGAATACTCATTTTAACCTTGATATATACATTATATAGCCTAATTTAAGTATTAGTATTTAAAGATTGCTATTATAAAAATAGGTTAATTATACTAAATAAAGTATAAATAATGGATAAAATTAAGTGAATTTATACATAATTAAGGATAAATAAAGTATAAAATTATTGATTTTATTGTGCCAAAGGCACGGATTTAAAAATTTTGTTCATAAAGCCGAATAATTCCCAAAAACTATTTAACTTACCATGTATATTAATGCAATGTGCAGGAGCAAAAGTCATTTTGGAAAAGGCATGAGTTTGTTATAATTGCAGCAATCACTATCTTGCTCGTGTACCTGCTTGTTGCGTTCAATCAAAAAATAAATTTTCTCTTGGGGAATGAGCTTATTGTTCATCTCACTCCTCAGCAAAAATCTTTCCAAATGCATTATGGGGAGATAGGCAGGGCATATTTCGATGTTTCAATTGACAATGCAGCATACTGCAGCGCCAAGTGCTCTTATTCTTTCAATGACAATAGCAGAAACGAGGTTGTTGACAAAGGCGATTTTGAGATTGTGAAAGAGCAGCATTTCGCAAAGAGCTATGACCTAAGCGTAAAGCGCCTTGGAAGCGGGCAGGACATCTACAGTTTTGAGGTGAAATGCCGCAGCATACGCTCGTTCTTCTGCCTTACAAAAGGCGCTGAAAAATCCAAGTCATCGCTGGTCACAGTAAGCTACGACCTGACTGAAGCGGAAAAGGAGCTTAAAAAAATGCTGAAAAAGAACGTCACAGGGCTGCTTGAGCTGCTGGCAGAGGCTGATGTTTTGCACCGGCAGTTAAATCAAAAATATTTTGAACTGGCCCATAAGGTTAATCTGAGAAACCTGTCAAAGCAAAAAATAGAAATTGACGATGCTTATGACAAAATGCGCATTTCAATAGAAAACTTGAGAAGCATTTGGTCTATTGAGGACTATGTTAAATTGAATCAGCTGTTTAATGAGAGCTTTTTTGAAAACCTCAATAATATAAAAAACTCAATCACTGCCTTGGACAGAGAAATAAACAGCACAACTGAATTGCACAACAGTTTGCTGCTGAAATTGAATTTGCTGTCAAATAACCTAAACGAGCTCAAGGGTTTTGCCGGGCTGCTGGAAGACAACGAAATATCAGCCAAGTTTGACAGGAATATCCGGAATTTGAGCGATATCAATTCTTCTGTTGCGGGAAACTCATTCGACAGCTATGGCAATCTGATTGAAGCGGCTGAAAATATAACAAATGAGCAAAATTTTATTATTGAAAAATCCAGAATGCCTGCAGCCTCATATTTCTTTAGGCAGAGGTATTTTTTGAAATTTGAAAATGATTTGTCATGCAGCTTAAGGCAGGACTGCAAAGATAATATCTCTATCAAAAGCACGGTGGAAAGTACAGAAAATTTCATTAGAAAATACCCCGATTCCGCGCTTTTAAGCCAAAGCTGCAATTCATTAAAAGAGCTGAACCAATCGCACTCAAGCGATGCAAAAGAGGCATTGAAAGCTATTGCGGACAAAAACACGGCATTTCCATCAGACAACGAATTTTTGGCATTAGCGGACAATTTCAGGGATAATCTAATAAGAAAGATAAATAATTCCTACCTTGACTCGTTCGAAAAAACAATATCAGAGAATAAGACAAGCCTGAGCGCAATTAAAATTGCCAATTCAACGCTGCCTATAAACAAAACTGATTTGATGCTGGTTAATGAGCAGACACTAAACATCTCGCTGTACCTTTTGTCAAAAATAAGCATTTCCAATGAAACGCTTGAATTATTGGATAAATGCCCAAAGATTGATCTAACAACATTAGTTGGAGCTTTTAATCTCGAGCCAATAAGAGCCAACATATCATACAGCATCGTCTCAAAAATAGACACAAATTTATCAGACAATCCGCCAATATGCTGCGTCTTCAATGAGTGCGGGCAGTGCTGCAGGGACGACTCGTGCAAAAATGACCCCAAAACATTCCCCATCATATTCCTGCACGGGCATTCGTTTGCAAAAGACAACAGCCCGGAGTTCTCATTGGAAGCCTTTAACAAGCTGCAGTCAAAACTGCAGGATGACGGCTACATAAATGCGGGCATAGTCTCGCTGTATTCGCAAAACGAGCAGCTGCAGAAAGGAGTATGGGGCATGTCAGGCAAGCCCGTTGCTGTAAAGGCCAGCTATTACTATGACGCATTCAGGAAAGAAGACAAGTACATAGCTGTTCCGACAAAGAGCGAGAACATAGACACTTATGCTGTAAGGCTGAAAGATATAATTGACATAATAAAGGAAAGGACAGGCAAGCCAAGAGTCAATATTATTGCGCATTCAATGGGTGGCTTAGTGGCAAGAAGATACATGCAGATTTTCGGCGGAGAGGATGTTGATAAATTGATTCTGATAACAGCTCCAAACAAAGGCATTTCAGGCGCAATAAGCGATTACTGCGGATTCATAGGCGAGAACAGGGAATGCCAGGACATGCAGGAAAGCAGCCTGTTCATCAACAAGCTAAACGACCCGCTAAAGCAGCCGGATAACTCCAGACTCTACGCCGTAATAGGGCAAGGCTGCAAGATGAAGCTTGGCGATGGAGACGGCATAGTTTTGTCGAAAAATGCAAAATTGGAAAATGCCAAATCATATTATGTTAATGGCACCTGCGGCGGATTTTTTGGTGGAGTTCTGCACACGGAAATATTGGACATTGAAAAGCACCCAGAGACTTACAGGATTGTGGCTGAGATTTTGAAGGAGTAGTCTAGCATCAGATTTAAGGAATATTGATGGTTTCCACTAAATAAGTTGCCAGCGATAGATTTATATAGGAATAAGCAATTAGGCACAATGATAAAAATGGCGCCAGTATCACTCAAAACAATACATGAGGATTTAAGGAATCTTCAAAAGGATATGCAGTTCATAAAACACGCTATCGCAGAGGATTTTGAACTTAGCAAAGAAGCCAAAAAGCAGCTAGAAGAAGCCAGAAAAACTCCTAGAGCAGAATACATCAGCCAAAAAAATATAGAAAAAGAATTCTTAAGATGAGTTACTCTGTTGAGTGGCACCCAAAAACCAGAAAATTCCTGAAAAAATTACCAAATGACATAGCAACCAGAATTGTTCTCAAGGTAAAGGAAGTTCAAGAAGACCCTTTCAGATTTCTTGAACATTATGAAGGCAATGATTATTACAAGCTAAGAGTTGGGGATTACAGATTATTGGTTGATGTTGATTTTAAGAATAACGTTCTTCTTGTGCAAGTAATTGGTCATAGAAGTAATGTATATGAAAGGAATAAATGATTTCTTTTAACAGCTATTTTTCATTCTTCAAATAAACAGTCCTTGTAGGAAATGGAATGCCTATCTTGTTTATTTCCAAGGCGTTGTAAACAGAAGTCAAAGCATCTTCTTTTGCGTCTATCTTTTTCTCAATCGAGCTTACCCAGAAAAAAGCCTTGAATTTAAGCGCAAAATCGCCAAGCTCATGAAAAAGGACTTTAGGGGCAGGCTCTTTTAGTATGTTCTTCATGCTGCTTATTTCAGCCAAGACAACCTTCTTGACTTTCTCAACATCTGAGCCATACTTGACGCCAAATTCAACTGTTACCCTTGTTGTTGGCATGGGCTTGTGATAGTTGTATATCTTGGAGTCAGCCAGCTTTCCGTTTGGTATGATTATCAAATCTCCGTCTCTGCTTTTTATCTTTGTGCTTCTTAACCCTATATCTGTAACAAAGCCCTCTGTTCCGTCATCCAGCCTTATAAAATCGTCAACTGTTATGCTCCTGTCAACAATTAATGACACTCCTCCAAATATGTTGCCAAGAGTGTTTTGCAGCGCAAAGGCAACAGCAATTCCTGCAATGCCAAGGCTGGCAAGCAATGGCCCTACTTTTATCCCCCATACATCAAGAATAAAGATTATGCCGATAAAGCTTACCGATATCCTTGAGAACTTTTGGAAAAGGACAACCACCTCATCATCTACTTTTGATTCGGTTTTTGACGCAAACTTTCTGCCCCAGTTGCTTATGAGGATGTTAAATACCGCAGCAACTATGTATGTTACAGTTGCAATAATCAAAGTAGATATAAGATTCTCAAATATGTCAAGTATGTTCTGCCTTATTGGGTGCGGGATTATGGCAAGCCTTAACCCAACCAGAAGCAATATCAGCGAGATTGGCTTGCTTGTCTTGGCCACTATCAAATCATCTATGTCTGTTTTTGTCTTTTTGGTGAGCTTAAGGATTATTTTTTGCGACACAAAAACAACAATCTGCGACATTATAAAAAACAATGAAAGTATGATAAGAGAATGAAGATACTTGTTGGTTGTGATTTTATTAAGCAATTCAAGAACCATAAAAATGTTAATTGAAAGAACTATTTATAATTTTGCATTTACCAGCCGATGATTATTTACTTTCAAGCACCTGTATTGTGCATGAGCACGGAAGCTTTTTTGACGCCCTTTCCAGTG